>CAKZJB010000091.1 GCA_936940865.1 uncultured Asticcacaulis sp.
CGCAGCATCGCGCCCGCATCATTTTCCGCAAGGCGCGTCACGCCGGAGGGATACGGTTCAGGTGACGCCGATGGAAAATGATGCGTCCGGATTAAGAGCTAAGACGGCAGCTGGCTGGCCTTTAGACCCTTCGCGGTTGCCTAGGTTGACAACGAGACCTTCGCTCAAGAGGCCACGAGCGATCTTGCTGATGGCTGGTGCCGTTAGCCCCGTGATGCTCGCTAGATCCCATCGTTCTGCCCGGCCAAGCGCTCGTAGGGCCTGAAGAACGATTGCCCGGTTGTGATGTCCGGCATCTTGGATATTGGCGCCGCGGAATCTGCTACGCTCCTCGGTTCTGGCAGGGCTAACGTCACCACGAGCACTGCGTAAAAGTGTGAGGCGATTGTCGAAGGTCACATCTTCCTCCAGAGGGACCGCCATTCCAACCCTTATGGCCCGCTAAACCTTGGCCACTGTGTAGCGCAAACTCCACTCCGCGGCAATATAATACTTCAATTTAATTTAATAAAAACAGTGGTAGGTGTAACGTTTTGTCAGAGCTTTGTCCGGTGTGTCGCTAACTCTCCGTGTTGCAATTTTGACACTTATTTTCGGCTGTTTTTGGTATAAAAGACGGGCGAACAAAGATGCGACTGGCTAATAAAAGTATTTCGATCTGAATCAGGACGGGAGCTTGATTGATGACTTCACAAACCCGGCGTCGCCATTCGCCGACATCGGCGCTGGCCGGGACGAATCTGTCAAGGGCTAGTGATCATAACCAGCGCGTTGTACTGCAGGGAATTCGCGCTCATGGCGAAATCACAAGGTCAGAACTCTCAGCGATAACTGGCCTGACGCATCAGTCGGTTATCAATATTAGCCGCCGACTGATCGAGGGCGGTATCGTCGTCGATATTGGCCCTACAAGTGGGGGGCGGGGCCATCCGGCGGCTCGGCTGTCCATCAATCCGAACGGTGCCTTCGCGCTGGGTCTCAATATCGACCGAGATCACATGACATTGGTTCTAATGGACTTGGCTGGCCGAATGCGCGAACGGATCCACGCTGATGCGCACTTTGCGCTTCCGGGTGACGTCATCGCGTTTGTTTGCGAAGGCGTTGACACCATGGTGAGCCGGCGCGCCGTGTCGAAGGATAGACTCATGGGGCTAGGCGTCGCCATTCCCGAGCGTCTGCACGGTGTTCTGGTGGAGGAACGCCCGGATGCCTACGGGCAGTGGGCCTCCGCTAATATTGTCGATCTGCTGTCCGAAGCGCTGCGTCTGCCAGTATATTCGGAAAACGACGCCACGTCGGCTGCGATCGGTGAGTTGCAATTTGGCAAGGGGCTACGCTATCGTAACTTCATATACACGCTAATTAGTGCGGGTATCGGCTGTGGACTTATTATCAACGGTCAGCCTTATACTGGCGGACTGGCCCATGCCGGCGAAATCGGCAATTTGCCGATCATAACCGCGAAAGGCGAGCGCAAGACCTTATGGGATATCGTGTCGCTTTTCACCCTTTACGACGAACTGAAGGATTTTGGCGTTGCAGTCAGCCAGCCGGAACACATCATGGCGGACGGGGGGGCGATGGAGGCGGGCGTCGATCGCTGGGTCAAGCGTGCGGCCGATTGCATGCTGCTTCCTTTTCTGACCTTCAACTATCTACTCACACCGGAGGCCCACTTTATAGGCGGGCAATTGCCGCCATTTGTCGTTGAAAAGCTCTGCGCCGAACTTAACTCACGGCTGCCGGCGTACCAGCACTATGTTCCGTTGACCAATTTCGAACCGTCGACAACATCGGTCAATGCCGCCTCATTAGGGGCGGCAGTGCTCGTTTTGCAGAATCAGCTCCTGCCTACGCCTAAAGCCTTAGAGCTTAACGGCAAGCCTTCCTGAGAATTTTGTCGCAAGCGTTGGCCTATTGTAGCGTTTCATTGAAAATGTGAATCGGGCGGCAAGCCCTTCAATCTGACGTGCCAGTGCGAAAGTCCGCCTGCCAATGGTTTTCAATTGGTTCTTACGGATCACTTTCAGCGAGTTCGACCCCGCCCACGATGATATGACGCAGTTCATGACTTTAAACCCACACTTCCCAGATGACGATCATTTCTCGTGACTTCTAGGCCGATATTTGATAATATAATCAATGTGATATTGTCGATTTTGGCAGGATTTCATGGACATTGCGGTGGGTGAAGGTCAGGTAGCCGATTTGCGGCTGGGTTTTGACCGTCGCCTGAAGCTGGAGTTCCATGGTTCGCGGGTCACCTCTGACGCCGGGCTGCTCGCCTTTCGCGAACTTGATGATGCCCTTGGCTTGACCGAGGTTGCGGGTCAGGTGCTGACCGATAGCCGTTCCGGCAAGAACAGCCGCCATGCCTTGGGGGCTCAGTTTCGGCAATCGGTGTTTGGGCGTGTTGCCGGATACGAAGACGTCAATGATGCCGACCGGCTCGGTCATGACGCGGCCATGCGCTGGGTTGTCGGCGGCAGGGCCACGATTGCAACGACAGCATCAACGAGCCAGATGGGGCGCTTCGAGACACAGGTTCTCACACGTCAGGACAACCTCGACGCCCCGAGCGACCTGTCGGGCAAGTGGATCGACCGGGTTCATGACCGTCGCCCGGTCAAGGTCGTGGTACTGGATATGGACTCAAGCGTCAGCCCAACCCATGGTGATCAGGAGGGCACGGCCTACACTGGTCACTTTGGGTGCACCTGCTATCATCCGCTGTTCGTGTTCAATCAGTTCGGCGACCTTGAACGCGCCAGCCTTCGCTCGGGCAACGGTCATAGCGCCGATGGCTGGCGATGTGTCCTCGAGCCTGTTGTCGAACGCTACAGGGACAGGGCCAGCCGGCGCTTCTTTCGGGGCGATGCGGCCTTTGCCTTGCCGGACCTTTACGATTTCCTCGAAGCCGAGGGCTACAGGTACACGATCCGCCTGAAGGCCAACACGGTTCTTCAGGGGCGCATAGCCCACCTCCTTAAGCGCCCTGTCGGACGACCGCCCAAGCATGTGCAACGCTTTTACGCCAGTTTCAGCTACCAGGCTGGATCGTGGTCCCGCAAACGCCGCGTCGTCGCCAAGGTGGAATGGCATCCCGGAGAACTCTTTCCCCGCGTTGGCTTCATCGTGACCAACCTGTCGCGCAAGCCCAAGCGGGTCGTGGCCTTCTCCAATCAGCGCGGCACGGCGGAGCAGTACATCAAGGAGGGTAAGAACGCCCTGAAATGGACCCGGCTTTCCTGCCGGACGATGAAGGCCAACGCGGTCCGGCTTCAGCTCCATGCCTCGGCGTACAACCTGTCTAACTTCCTTCGCACCCTGGCCCTGCCCGAGAAGATGAAATCCTGGTCCCTGACCAGCCTGCGTGAAAAAGTCGTCAAGATCGGCGCCAAGGTCATTACCCACGCCCGTTACGCCGTTTTCCAAATGGCCGAGGTTGCGGTGCCGCGTCGACTGTTCAGCGAAATCCTGAGTCTGATCGACGAGCTGCGAAGGCAGGAGCCAGCCCCGTGTCCGTGATGAGGCCAGTCCCGCACTTCCACGACCAGCTGACAGGACAGGTGCGCCCAAAATCGCAGAAAACGGCATTGAATGGCTCCGTCCGAGGCGAAACGCACTCGTCAAGGCGTAAACCAAAGCCGCGGCGGGCTCCGCATCACCATATCGGCTTCACATCGGCACGGTTAACGCGTATGGTCGCGCCAATCGGCCGCCAGTAGGGTGTTCAAATGGGAAATGTCGGCCTACTCAAGTGTTATAAGTAGAATGAAGCGAGGATCAGATGCCGAAAGTAGCGCCTCCCGAAATTAAGAGAATTCGCGCTTATGCCCTGGCGACGCTCCCGTTTATCGCGCTTTTTGCCTATCAGTTGTCCACACTTCTTGCCCACCGGCCTTTGGTGCCCGACCCGATGCACGGCTACACCATAGCTTTGGGTAGCGAAGGCAGCGACAAGGGCGTATATGTGTCCAGTGCCGACCTGGCGTGGATACTGATCCCATTTTTTATTGGTTTCGCAATTACAGCGATAGGCCTCTGGCGCGCAGGCGTGTTCCGGTTACTTCGACGCTGATAAGCAGCCCCGTTGCAGCTTAGTGACCTGAAAATTCAAAAAGCCTTAAAGGATTATCGCGCCGACATCGCCCTGGTCGACTTCACCATGCAAAAGCTGGACGGGGTTGGCTTTACCCGTCTGGTGCGATCTTCAACGGACATCCAAAATCCGTATTTGCCTATCATCATGATTTCTGGACATTCGACGCGGACGAAGGTTGCGGAAGCGCGCGATGCCGGCGTGACCGAGTTTGTGGGCAAGCCTGTGACGGCCCGTGCCCTGTTGGCGCGCATCGAGGCCGTCATCATGAAGCCGCGGCCTTTCATTCGCTATTCGCGCTATTTCGGTTAACACATCGTCCAGAATGCCCACCATGCGTTCCGGCGGTAGAATTTTCGGAATATACGATAACAATGTCGGTCTGACCCTGGGTCCACATCCGCTTAGCTTCCTGCGGTCGGAGCTCGCCGAGCGCGGCATCATCACCTGCAAGGACACCATGCGCTCGAAGGACAAGCGGTATGTCCAGGTCGCCGGCATGGTCCTGGTCCGCCAGCGGCCGGGCTCGGCCAACGGCGTCGTCTTCATGACGATCGAGGATGAGACGGGCGACGCCAATGTTGTCGTATGGGAAAAGACCATTAAAGCGTGGCGGCCGGTGAGGTATCACGCTGGCGTCAGCTTTTTCGATAATGGCTTTGACCTTGGCCAATTTAATCTCCGACCCACCGCCAAAGCAATAATTGCGCCCGGTTCGGGTTCCCATCGATATGCCCGAAGCGCCTCAATAAGTCCGAAACAGTCTCCACGAAGCCCGGGTTTCCGTTCGCCAGAAGACGCCTGCCGAGCCATTTGAACTGGTATTGTATCGGTCTAAATTGCACGTGACAATTCAGCAACATTATGATCGTGCCGATACTCCTCACGTACTCCAAATTGAAACAACTCAGACAAATGGCTTTTGGGAAGCCCGTAAAAACACTCATAAAATCAGTGGTATACGATACCTTGTGCGCCTTGAATATTGTGACGCTTGCCAATTTATTGACGTTTTACGCTCATTTCGATGACAATACCAATTCGCCCGTTTGACGGGCTAAATTTTACATGCAAAAGTTTTTTTACACACGAGGGTGCCAGTCGAAAGCTGTTGGCGGCCCAGCAAAGCGTGGCTTTCGCGGCATCATCATTTGACTGATGCGTCTTTAAAAAGGGAGATATAACATGCGTATAAAAGATTGGGCGTTAGTTACAACGGCGCTTACGATTTTCGTAAGCGTGACACATACTGTCGATGCATACGCGCAGAGCCAGTCCAATGATGTTGTCGTAGTTGGGATTCGCAAGAGTTTGCAAAGTTCCCTGAAGACAAAGAAGGGCACAGACGCTATCATTGACGTCATCACTGCCGAAGATGTCGGCAAATTTCCAGATACAAACGTCGCCGAATCGCTTTCGCATCTTCCTGGATTTGCTGTTGACCGTCAGTTCGGCGAAGGTGAAAGGGTGTCAATACATGGTACTGACCCCGCTCTAAACCGCATTTTCATCGACGGCCATTCAATTGCCTCAACCGATTGGGGTGGCAACCCCAATGATATTTCGGGTCGGACCTTTAACTATGCGCTGCTAGCACCTGAAATTATTGGACAGGCAAAAGCCTATAAAAATCCAGAGGCTTGGATAGATGAAGGATCTCTAGGCGGTACTGTCATGATTGACACCCGCAAGCCGCTGGACTTGAAGTCAGGTACGCTAGCGGCCTCTGCCGGCTACGAGTACAATGATAGGTCCGCTAAAGGCAATGTGCGGGGTTCGGCTCTTTACAGTTGGCATAACGAAGCGAAGAACCTTGGCGTCCTCGGTGCAATTACGTACGACCGGCAGAGCCTTTATCGTGCGGGCATTGAATATTTCGGCTATGGCTCCGGGGGGGATCTTAGTGTCAACTCTTCGACGACAATCAATGGTCAAGCGCAGACCGCTAGCGCGCTGGCAGCGATGCAAGCGTCACGTATGCCTTGCTGTATCAATTTCGCCTATTTCGATCAGACTCGCGAGCGCATTGGCTTTAACGGTGCGGTCCAGTGGAAGCCATCTGATAATTCTGAACTCGACCTGACAGGGTTGCATATAGTTGGAGACTACACAAATTTCAGTCAGTCCGAATACACTGTTGCGTCTTGGGGAGGTACGGCCAGCAACGTTAACTATGGAAACGGGATCGTAACTGGCGTCACGCTGCCAGGTTCAGGCTATATTGGGTTTAACCCTGCGAATCCAACAGCCAAGACAAGCTATGGTACCGACGCACAGCTTGATACAAATCTCAGGAAGACGAAAGTCACTATTGACAGTGTTACCTTGGCTGGTAAGTGGCGCGGTGATCAGTTAAGTGCGACAGGCAACATTGGTTGGACTAAATCAACCGGGGGCAAAAATCCCGAATATCTGGCTAGCTTCCAGTATGGTGGTGCATTTCAGTTTGGCTTTGATCAAAGCCACACATATCAGAATTACGCAATTGACCCCTCTAATCCTTCAACTTTCTTTAAAAGTGATCTGAGATTTCAGACGGTGAATGGCGCTGCTGGTTACTACACACAGATCGGCGGCATTTATTATGAAAAGTATACAGACCAAGAAAAGTACGGGCAGGTTGATTTTACTTACAATAGGAGCGGTCTATTTAATAAGTTCTTATTTGGCGTAAAGGCGTCCGATCACGACAATGGGTCGTGGAGTCATGGCAGCAACGTGTATTTGACTGCGCCAACGGATCTTTCAAAATGGGAATGGACTCTATCTCCAGCGGGCCTGTTCGACGGCCTGGGGGCGAGCGGAAACGCGACCCAATTTGCTACGTTGACACGCGACGGGGTCGTTACAATGATCAATTCTGGAGTTTACAAAGATAACGGCATCAACTACGGCGCCATGTTCAACGTGAACGAGAAGGATGCCGCCGGATATTTCCAAGCTAATTTCGCAGACGGGAAGGTTCGGGGCAATATGGGCGTACGCTTGGTGAAAACCCGTGACCAATCTGACTACTGGTCTACGAGCGATGGCGGAACGACCTATACGCCGCAGTCGGTTGTTCAAGATTATACCGATGTATTGCCAGCGGTGAACATTGTATATAGCACAACCGATGATCTTTTGTTTAAATTTGGAATAGCGAAGGTCATGGCCCGGCCTCGTTATGGGCAGTTGGCAGGCTCGTTCTCCCTCGATGATAAAAAGTTAACAGGTGGTGGCGGCAACCCCTATCTGAAGCCTTACCGTTCTATGAACTTGGAAGGTTCCATTGAGTACTACTTCGGCCAAAGTGGCCTATTATCGGCCGAAGCGTTCTATCGAGATATCTCCTCTTATGTCGTGACCAAGACGTCGCAACTATCGCTCTACAATGTAACCCAAGGTGCAATGACAACCTACAGCGTTTCGTCTCCGTTCAACGCGCAAAACGCCAAGGTTCATGGTCTGGCTTTACAGGGCGAAGCCGATCTCATGTGGGGATTTGGCATTGCTGCGAACGTGACCTATGCCGAGGCTAATACGGGCACGAAAGACTATAACATGCCGTATCTTTCGAAATATACCGTGAATGTCATACCCTATTTCGAACAGGGTCCTTGGCAGGTTCGGCTAAGCTACAGCTACCGATCGAAGTATTTTACGCAGATCGGCCGGTTGAAATCAAAAGACTTTACCGACTCCTATACGCAAGTGGATCTGTCAGGAACGTACAATGTCAGTGATAGAATCTCGATTTACGCAAAAGGTCTAAATCTTTTAGACGAAACTTACTACCAATTCTCCTCAGTTACCATTGCGCCGACCAGCTTCTATAAAAATGGAAGACAATTTATGGTTGGTATAAACTACAAAATGTAAGGCTCTGACTTACTGCCCTAGCGTATCCCCCTAGGGCAGGCGGCGGGGGGGGGGGCAGTTCCGTCTTACTCTCTCCCGCCGCATTTTTATCAGCTGTGGCAGCGTGATGCTGCCACAGCTTTTTTGTACAATGGCGACATTAAAATTTTTACTCGCCAAGCTTGCATATAGTTGAGCGGTTCACCGATTAGCCCACCCCGATTCCAAAAAAGATAATATGGAGAAAATTCTGATGAATGTGGGCCAAATTGCGTTGCCAAAATTATGCGCCCTTAACCTGCTTTCTAGCCGCCGATTATAAGGTTTACGTAATCTTGATGAATAGGCATTCTAGCAACCGCTTCCTTGATTTCTCTTCGCATCGCCTCAAGTTGGCCCTCAATTAAATCTGTATCCAATACATCCACCATAGGATCATACGTCTCTGGAATTAAACCTTGCCCTAACATAACTGCTAGCCAAGATGGCGCCTGAAAGAGGTCGCCTCTTGTAAGTATAATTCGGCCTGATCTTAGGAAGTGTTCAATTTTATAAGCGAGGTTATTTGGTATATTCATATTTTTACAAAAGCGCCAGAAGTCGCTATCCTCACGTTCTGTGAGTTTGTAATGAAGTATCAAAAAATCGCGAATTGCCTCAAATTCGGCGGACATAGCCTGGTTGTATTGTTCGGCAAGATAAGGGTCCATATTTCGTCCAGGCCAAAGGTCAAGGAGTTTTAGCAATCCTGAGTGGATCAAGTGGATGCTTGTAGACTCCAGTGGCTCTAGAAATCCGGCAGACAATCCAATGGCAACAACATTGTGACTCCAAAACACTTTGCGGCGCCCCGTTTTGAACCGTATCGCCCGTGGGTCAGCAAGAGGGGGAGAATTCAGATTTTTGAGTAGCGTTGCGATGGCCTCGTCATCACTGACGGCATTGGAAGCATAAACATAACCGTTTCCCGTCCTATGTTGTAGAGGAATGCGCCATTGCCATCCTGCTTGATGGGCCTGTGATCGCGTATACGGCGGAACCGTCAACAGTTTTTCGGACGGGGCGAAGACGGCGCGATCGCATGGCAGCCAAGAGGACCAATCGTCGAACCCGCACTTCAATGTTTTATCGATAAGAAGCCCTGTAAGGCCAGAGCAATCTATAAAAAATGTTCCGTTTATAACGTCTCCTGATTGTAAAACGACGGATCTGACGAACCCGTTTTCAGCTATTCGATCCACGTTGACGATCTTCCCCTCGTGCCGGCATACGTTTAGCCGTTCTGCGTATGTGCGCAGAAACCGCGCATAGAGTCCTGCATCAAAATGGTAAGCATAGCCTAGGGTGCTATCCACTCCTTTCTTTGAAACCGGGGAAGCAAATTTCATAGTCCTAGCCGCCACGCAGCACAGAGAGTAAGGGTGAAAGTCCATCTCACCATCGATACTCGCTTTTTTCAGCAAGAGCTGGTGGAAGGCGCTACGTCCGACTGACGCGCCTATTTGACCGAAAGGATGAAAGTAGCTGTGGCCATGGCGGACCCAATTACAAAATTCGATGCCTAGTTTGAAGGTTGCGTTGGTTTGCCGAACGAATTCCGTTTCATCAATACCTAACATTCTATTGAAGTCACGGATGTAGGGAATTGTTGCTTCGCCCACCCCAATCGTACCTATTTCATCGGACTCGATGAGGTGAATTTGTCCTAATTTCCCCTTTGTAACGGCAGAAATTAATGCGGCTGCCATCCAACCTGCCGTTCCGCCTCCAACGATTACGATGGACTGTTTGTTATCGTCAGACATGATATTCCTCCACATAAAGAATTCTGAAAGCTAGGCATCGGTTGCAGATTAAATATCTTCACCTCATCATATCGTGTGTAAATATATTTTTGCATTATATTACAATATAATCGCGATGCGAGGAATAAAATTGGATTGACCACGACTGGATAATTTTTACTACTCTTACGCTAAGAGGCGAGACGCTAAAGGTCGGTAGTACGCCTTTTCCAAAATACAAAAAGTAAAAATACGTCGTTATAGAAATAGGGAAAATTCCTAATAAAAAAATGTAACAAGTCTTTTGCATTTTGCAATGGCATTTAAAGATAGAGCGTATAGATATCAATGCCGATCGGCGAACCGCGCAGCCCGCTTATGTGAAGCGATTATGATATGATAGGAATCGATCACGGCGCATGGGTATACTTATAAATATTTTTCTAGTGCTTTTTGTCGTAAGCGTAAACCCTACCCCGTGTTTTCTGTCGTCAAAAAAGTAGGAAAATGCCGTTTTTTTTTGTGACGGGGTATGAACTTCTATGGCTACGCCTATGCCTGCGACTAGAAATAGTCAGTTTGTCGAGGTTGTGAGAAGCGTCGGGGTCGGTCGGTCGCGTCGCGACTGGGCGGATGACTTTAAGGCTGAGATGGCGGCGCGTTCGATGATGCCTGGGGTGAACGCCTCGGCCCTGGCCCGGGAGATCGGTATCTCGCCGTCGCAGCTTTTTGGTTGGCGCCGTTACTGCCGTGATCGTGGGCTGGTTGAGCCTGTTAGCGAGATGTCAGCTCAGCGCCGTGAAGAGGTGGGTTCGATCGCGATTGAGGTGAGCGGCGCGGTCGTGCGGTGCGCGGGTGCTATTGATGAACAGGCGCTGATGCGGGTGATACGAGCGGTTCGCGCGGCATGATCCCGGCGGGTGTCAGGGTTTTTCTGTCGGCCCAGCCGATCGACTTCCGAAAGGGCATGGACGGGCTTTTGGGCTTGGTTCGTGACGCGGGCCTCGATCCGTTTAACGGGACGGTCTACGTGTTCCGCTCCAAGCGTGCGGATCGTCTTCGACTGGTATGGTTTGATGGCACGGGGGTTTGCCTGGTCTCAAAGCGTTTGGAGACGGGAAGCTTTTGCTGGCCAAGGGTGGGACAGGCGCGCATCCGTTTAAGCCAGGCTCAGGCTCAAGCCCTTGTCGACGGGCTCGACTGGAGACGGATTCGTCCCGAAAAAGGGGTGCGTCCGCGCCTTGCGGGATAGGGAAAATTAGCCCGCGCATCGAAGGAAATCCTATGCAAATAAAGGGTTTGCATGGTATAAATCGTCCATGTCGGCCCCCTCGATTATCCTCCCAAAAGATCCAGCCGCGCTGATGTCAGTGCCGGATCAATACTCCCCACTTGTGCCGATTGAATCTTCCCCAGTTTG
>CAKZJB010000092.1 GCA_936940865.1 uncultured Asticcacaulis sp.
AAGTGGGGAATTTTACTTCGGCACTTTTGGGGAAATTTCGTCCGGCATTGACAGCTGATGGCGTTCGCTCTGGAAATGGTCGAAAAGGCCGCTCGGGTGGAGGCGCTTGAAGCCGAAGTCAGCGCCCTGAAAGCGCGGGACGCCGCGCTGACTGAGCGGCTGGATCGGCTCAATGATATCCTCAAGATCTTCAACCGCGGTCGTTTCTCGCGCAAGTCCGAGACCTTGCAAGTGCCGTCTGCTGAGGATGACGAGCAACTCATCCTTCTGTTTGAAGAGATCGCAACGGGCGTAGGCGCCCTTGAGGCGGAAATCCGCAAGGGGCGGCCGAAATCATCGTCCTCGTCATCGCGCCCCCGCAAGAGCCTGCCGGCGCACCTTGAGCGGATCGAGGTCGTCATTGAACCGGAGGAGCCCGAAGAGCACGCTGGCAAGGAGAAGGTGCGTATCGGTGAAGACCGCAGTGAGCGCCTGGACGTGATCCCGGTGACTTACCGCGTTATCGTCACCGTGCGCCCTCGTTACGCCTATAAGGACAAGACCATCGATGGCGTCCTTCAGGCCAAGGCGCCGAACCATATCGTTGAGGCGGGGCTGCCCACCGAGGCACTGCTCGCTCACATCGCGGTCGCCAAATATGCCGATGGCCTGCCCCTCTATCGTCAGGAAGCGATCTTCGCCCGGCAAGACATCGAGGTCAGTCGGCAGGTGATGGCCAGCTGGATGGGCGCGGTCGGCTTCGAGCTGAGCAGCTTGCACGCCTATATGATGGCGCAACTCCTCAAGGCTGAGCGTTTGTTCGCTGATGAGACGGTTCTGCCGACCCTGTCTCCCGGAAACGGGAAGGTGTTGCACAACTATCTATGGGCCTATGTGAAAGACGACCGGCCCTTCGGCGGGGGTGATCCGCCGATCGTCGTCTATCAGTTCGAGGACGGACGCTCCGGCGACCGCCCAAAACGCCATCTCACCGGCTTCAACGGTGTGCTGCAGGTGGATGGCTACACGGCCTACAAGCAGCTTGAAAAAGCTCCGGACGCCAACGCCGGTATCCAGCTCGCCGGGTGCTGGGCGCATGTCCGCAGGAAATTTTATGACCTGCACGCCAACAAAAGCTCTCCCATAGCCACTCAGACGGTTGAGCTCATGGCGGCGCTCTGGCAACACGAGGACAAGGTGCGAGGTCAGGCGCCCGAAGCGCGAGCGGCCTACCGCCTGGCGCACGACAAGGCCATAGTCGAAGAGCTCTTCCAGCTCTGGGAAAAGACCTTGGCTCAGATCTCTCAGAAATCATCCCTGGCAAAGGCCATCGAATACGCCCTGCGCCGCCGCAAGGTCCTGGAGCGCTTCCTCTATGATGGCCGTATCGAGCTGGACTCCAATATCGTCGAACGCGCCATAAGGCCTCAGACCATTACAAGAAAAAATAGTCTGTTTGCTGGATCCGATGGCGGCGGCCGGACATGGGCCATCATCGCGTCACTTATCCAAACGGCTAAGATGAACGGGGTCAATCCTCAGGCTTGGCTGACCCAGACCCTTCAGCGCATCGCCGACGACTGGACCGTCGCACGACTCGATGAGCTGATGCCATGGAATTTTAAACCGGATCAAGTCAGCGCCTGATCCTCAAAATCCTCAGATCCGCAAGATGGGGGCGGCTTTACGCTTACTTTTTGTCTCAATTTTTTCGATATCCATAAAGAGTCGTTTCTAGACATCACCGGTTCGGCGTGTGGACATGACATTATGACGATGATTGCTCCCGCCAACGTAAGCGCGGCTCTGGTTGGTGCGAGCGATTTTGGCCGACTGTACTTAAGTTTCGATACAGTGGTGGTGAAAATATCGGCGAATATATTCGCGCTGTCAGTGGTGATAATTACTATAGGCCTTGTAATAAGTATAGACTATATCCCCGCGCTCAGTGCCGGCGACTGGTTTTAGCAAAATATTGATGCTGCAATGCTCCCAATATTTAAAGAATATAATGGGCCAAATATCCACTAGGGCAGCGGGGTGGCTGCAAAATCGCACACGTTCGATGGAGTTATACGACGGTCGGCCGACGGTCGGGCGACAGGTGGCGAGGAACTTTCCGTTTAAGAGAATTGTTTTGCCTCTCAAAAGTGGCAAAAAGCGCCGGCGTTGGTTGTTACTTCTACCCCCATAGACCTGTAACCAGAAGAAAGATGGAATTAGCCATGAATTTGACGATGAAGGTTGGATTTGGGCGGTCTGCGCTTGCAGGGTGGATTGCCTTACTTATTTCATTCGCCCTACCTTTGATGGCACACGCACAAACCGAAGACCCGAAGACCCGCGCCCCGATTGAACCTGCGGACGCTTTGCCGGTTCTGGGGCCCAAGCCGTTCATCGACTACTTCAAGCCGATACCGGTCAAAGGCAATTTGTCCAAGGAGGCCTGGGGCGCCGCCGAAGTCGGTGCACGGGATCAGGGCAACGGGCTTGAAGATCCTAATATGTCACGGTGGAACTATTGGGACGGACAGATTCTAAAAGGGGACGATGGCAAATATCGTATGTTCGCGAGTCGATGGGATCAGTCGCTCGGGCATAAAGGGTGGGGCCGGTCAAAAGGGGTATGGGCAGTAAGCGATACCGTTTTAGGTCCATACCGCGACATGGGACTGACCTGGCCGGACGACCAGGAAGGCAAAGGGCACAACGTGACTGCTTTGCGGCTTCAAGATGGCACTTATGCCGTAGTGGTCAGTGAAACGCGAAATGGGGACGTCTTCGTCTCCCCTAACATCGATGGGCCTTGGCGCAATCTCGGCTGCATCAACGTCGACCAGAGCGAATTTACGTCCGTCAAGACGCCAGGTGATATTCCAAACCAAATGCCCGCACAGCCATGGAAGGCGTCCAACGTCAGTATCATGGCGCGTCCGGATGGCGGCTTCGAAATCATACAGCGCTCAGGTCAGATTTTGATTAGCCGTACCGGCATATTGGGGCCGTACAAGGTTATGGGGGACAGTATTTACCGCGGAATTTCCGGCATTCCTCAACGCGATATGCGTGCCTATGAAGACCCCGTGATCTGGTTTAGCGGCGGCTGGTATCATGTGATTGTCAACCATTGGCGTGAGCGGCGCGCGTATCACCTGATTTCGCGAAATGGCGTCGACGCCTGGCGGTTTCAGGGCCTGGCCTATGAACCTGGCGCTCAATTCATCCGCTACTCAACTGGCGTCGTCAACAATTGGAACAAGCTAGAACGCCCGGGAGTCGTGCTGGAAAAGGGCCATGTGATCGCGATGAGCTTCGCTGTCGTGGACACGCCAAAGGAATCTCAGATTGGAAACAATGGCCATGGCAGCAAGATCATCGTTGTGCCGTTCGATGGCGAACGGATGGACAGCGATCTGAGTGGCGTGGACAAGTAGAATCCCATCGCAACTGGACAGGCTTGGCCGTTGTAGCAATCAAGCCTCAAGGCTGCCGTTCAAGACTCAACCGCCAAGTTTGTCCACGCCGTCAACCTCGGCTATGTCCGCCCAGATGATCAATGGTCAAGCCGTACGGATCAACGTCAATGCCCAGACTCTACGACAAGCCGACGTTTGTGGCCGAGCCGTTCATCCTACTGGTTCCGTATCGGTGACTTGTCGAATATGATAGCGTCCGGTCCTTAGCGCGATTTCGATGGTTTTGTCGCGTCGCCCTGGTGAGACCTTCCGCCCATTGACAAGGATGTCTGTTGACGAAAGCGGGAGCCGTACATGGGCTTGACACGCTTCCGGGACCGTGAGGCTTAAATCAAATACGTCCCCCGATACACGTCGCCAGACGATAGGGACGGTACCCAATTCTGTAACGACGATGCCTTCGGCTTGTTGCAAGTCGCCGGGGCGCGGCTCGACAATGATTTTGCGATCCCTAACCGGTCCGTCAACGCGGACGCCCAGAACGAACGAGCTCAGAAAATAGCCCGGCACAATACCATAGATGTGGATTTTGGAACCACCCCAATCTTCAAGTCCTTCCCAAGAGGTGCCCCAGGGTGAAGAAACCATCGGCTTCCACTTCGAACGCATCAATTCCAGAACGCGTGTGTCGGCTTCCGGGCTTTGCAGCTGATACAACGCCTTAAACAGGAAGTGATGCGACATGCATAGGTGGGCTTCATCGTGGTGGGCTAGTATCCAAGCAAGGAGTCTGTCACGACGGGCCGCCGGAACGATTTCGGCGTCAAGCGCGAAAAGTGCGGCTTGTAAGGTTGGGCGATATTGTCCGTTTCGCAGGTCTGCTTCGAACTGCTTGCGGTTCCAATCCTGTATGTTCAGCCTAGCGCTTTCGCCGAATAGGCCGCCAAAATAAGCGCCGGCGTGGTCATCCCAAAGCAGATCGTTGAATGCCCGAGACAAGTCTGAAGCAGCGACGGTGAAGGCGTTAGCCTGAGCATGGAACCCCGCGGCATGGCCCAGATAGGCGCCGTCTACCAAGGCATGATAGACAAACGCGTTCAGACCCGCGCCTTCGCAGAGCTGATAGCGTAGAGGATTATCCCATACCTCCCACTCCCGTGCCAGCACAAGGCCGCGCGCGGTGCGCTGACCAATAAACCAGTTCAGAAGCCGATTGACCGTCGGCCATAGCTCGCGGACGAAACTGCGGTCACCGGTCGCATCGTAATATTGGCGGAGCGCAATAACCCAGTCGCAAGACCTGTCTTCCATGATTGCGTGGATATCCCAGCGCTCGGAGCAGCTGTGGGCTTTGATCTGCCCGTCATCTTTCTGCGTCAGCGCAATACGCTGAAGAAGGGCTTTGAGCAGGCGCGGATCGCTGTAAATGCGACGGCCATCCTCACTCGGGCCAGCCATCATGACACGCGTACATTCGAATGCTGGCGGTGTTTCATCAGTCCACTCGACCCGTTCGCGATCGGCGCAATCTACGTAGGCGTCTTCGCTCAGAACCTCGAGCGAGCGGGCACAGAGCGACCAGAGATCATTGAGCATCGGATCGTTTGACGAGAAACTGCCGATACGTTCAAAAGGATAAAGGACCTGAAAGGCCTGCGCGTCTTCCAGCCTGATCCGCCCCGAAACCAGTTTAATCGTCAAACGGGTAAACGCGAATGTATCCCCACCTTCCCAAACCTGGGCGCCCTCGCGCGCAATATATGTTGATCTTCCGCTCGACTGGCTCTCAGGCAGATTGTAAGCGATTTCAATCTGGCTTCCGGCATCTGCTGTGAACGCAATCCTGTGATACGCGAGCGTAGGAAATTGGACAGCCAGTTCGACGCTGTCGCCAGCTTTCAGGTCCGTTTGTACAAAGGGCGTATTCCAGACCAGGCGCGTTTCTCGTAATAGCGGAATGGTTCTCGGTTGTGGCGCAACGACGTCATGGCTGGACATTGGAGCGGCTACGGGCCAATGACGGTCGTCATAGTCGACCGATGTCCATGCATCCGTCAGACGCGCATCGATATGTTCCTCTATTGACGCCCAGGCGACCTTCCGCGCCAAAAATGAGCTTTCCGGCCTCGCTCTCCAGCTTTCGTCCGTTGGTATTATGTGATGGCCTGTGTGGTCGGTGTAGGCAATCAAAGCCGTAAAGCCGGGAGCATGATACATGATGCGCCCTGTGGGGCTATCCCTATGGACAAGGACGCATACGCGGTTCCGGCCGGGATAAAGATACCTGGTGACAGGCCAGGCATCAAATTCCGGCCGCTCATTCTGGTATCGATTGGGACCCCGTCCAACATACGCGCCATTGATATAAAGCCGATATCTCGTGTAGGCGAAAATGAACAACTCGGCCTGACCGGCAGCGCCCTCTATGTCAAAGGTTTTGGTAAAGGCGCCATGGTAGTCGGAAAAAAAGTCTTCCCGATGTTTGCCAGCCTGGGAATTGATGTCAGCGATACCGTTTGCTTGCCCGTCCATCTCGAGCGCTACGGGGGTAAGGTCTCGACACCATATCATTCCCTGGCGCAGACGTTCAGGCACGCCGTCCGGCTGCCATAGGGGCTTTGCAAGTAGGGGCGATGGAATGAGCCCGCCGGCCAGTGTCCACCCAAAAAGTTCGCGCCGATTCATAACAGACCTCTGTTTCATCACTGACACCAGAGGCGAGGGTATTGCATCACCGAGGTGGGACCGGATTTCGCTGGTGATGTTGCCACAAATCTTCGCCAGAACACAGATGATGGACGTCATCGATGACCATAAACGAGGGGTTGCCTGTGGAAACGAGTTTCGCCAGGGTAGTGGCCGACAAAGGCCCCTCAATGAGGCGTGGCGTTTCTATCTAGCGCTTTTTACCGGCGCTCTCGGCGCAATGCCGCGATGTCGTGCTACGCGCGTACGCCTGTGGGAGATGTGGTCAAACTGCCATACTCACCATCTTTGTCGATTTATGTGATAAATTCGACTGGATTAAATATAAACAAAAGACTTAATGTAGGGCGGGAAAGCGGTCACCTTGAACCAAATTAGCGCCGCGCCTGGGAAGAAAATGAAGTTAAATAAAGCACGTGTGACGTGGTCCGGCTTGTGCGGCCTGGCCATATTGACCGCCGTCTCCGCCTTGCCTGTTTACGCAAAGGCCGAGTGCAAGCCTGATGCATTGGGAACTAGCCGGACCTTGACACTGCCACACAGCTTCGCGGCCTACGGCAAAGCCCAGCATGGTGCGCTGCCGCTAGGGCCTAAGGAAGTGGTGATAACGTTTGACGATGGCCCGCGTCCGGAAACGACGCCCCACGTTCTTGACGCGCTGGCAGATGAATGCGTCAAGGCGACCTTTTTGACGGTTGGCCAGAACTTGAATGCTCATCCCGAAATTGCTCGCAATGAACGAACGGCGGGCCATTCTGTCGGTATCCACTCGTATTCTCACGCTCACATGTCATCGTTGAGTGCTGCCGACCAGCTCGATGATCTGAAACGGACTGAAGAGGCCTACAAGGCAATTTTCGGGACCGCGCCGCCCGCCTATCGGTTTCCCTTCCTTGAGGAGACCGATACGCTCATGACTGCGCTCAAGACCGAGGGAGCGACCATTCTGTCGGTCGATATTGGTATTGACGATTGGCAGCCGAACGATACGCCTGAGACATTGAAAGCTCGCCTCCTTGATCGCCTGAAGGCATCCAACGGTGGAATAATTCTGTTTCATGATGCCAATGGGCCTACGGCCAATGCACTTCCAGTTTTGTTGCAAGCGCTTAAAGAAAATGGCTACAAGGTTGTCCATTTGGAATGGGCAAATAACTAAGCCTTTGACCGGTGAACACTCTGGACGCTTGTTTTGTTCCTGACGTGTGTTGCCATTTTTAATTGAATAAACGTCAATAGGGAGTAGTATAATGAGAGTGGGTTCGAAAACCTTAAACGGTCTCCTGGCGGCCGGATTGGCCATGTGTCTATCGATCGGAGCGCCGGCATCCGCCCAAGATTCGGTCAAAACGCTTCCGGTTTATACGGAAGGGCTCCAATCGGGATGGCAAAGCTGGAGCTGGGCCAAGGTCGCGCTCGACTATAATACGGGCGATGTGAAGGCTATCGAGGTCGAGGGGGACCCGTGGTCGGGGCTTTTCCTGCACCACGATCCCTTCATGACGACCGGTTACTCAAAGCTAGTTTTTTATATCAACGGTGGCGTTGATGGCGGTCAGACGGTGTTTATTAAGGCATTTTCCGAAGGGAAAGCGATAGATTCGAACTTCCAAATCGTTCTCAAAGCAAAAACTTGGAACAAGGTGGAGGTCCCACTTGCTGATATCGGCGCCAAGGATCGGTCAATCGAAGGCATCGTGTTTCAGGGCGGAGCTCAAGCTTACAAGCCTTACTTCGTTACGAAGATTG
This sequence comes from uncultured Asticcacaulis sp., assembly GCA_936940865.1. Lineage (GTDB taxonomy): Bacteria > Pseudomonadota > Alphaproteobacteria > Caulobacterales > Caulobacteraceae > Asticcacaulis. The sequence goes on from CAKZJB010000092.1 coordinate 7,851, forward strand.
GCTTTGAATAAATACAGAAAAAGTAAAAGCAGCCTCAGCTGCCCCGCCTGCTGATCCTTTTAAAATGCCGGGACTAAAGCCCCGGCATTCTCTTTCATACCGCGGTGCGGCGGCGGCGTATGGGCACCGGCCCAACGAGCCATTTGGCTTCGACGACACCGTCCAGGTCCTTGGGTCCGACTAAATTCAATCAATCACCGCCCCGCACGTCGCCGACGATGGCGAGAACCGTTCCTGTACCCTGGGCTGGGGCTCATAATATAGCGGAATATGAGGAGTAGTTTATGACGATGAAACCCAAGCTGGACCGCCGGCAGCTTTTGGCCGCATCTGCGGCGGCATTCGTTCCCCTATTGGCCGCCGGGTGCGGGGGAGGTGGGGGAGGAGGCGGATCATCGGGTTCGTCCGGAACAACGACGTCATCATCATCTTCGTCTTCCTCAACATCCTCATCCTCGTCGTCATCCTCTTCGTCCAGCCGTCTTTATCCCAACTACAACACGGCCCCGCTGGCCGCGGACGCGACGGGCATGACCAGCACGATCAGCCAGATAGCCGCCAAGCTGAAGCTGGGTTACAATATCGGGAACACGCTTGAGGCCATCGGCGGCGAAACGGCGTGGGGCAACCCAATGATCACCCAAGGCCTGCTGGATGCCGTGAAGGCAAAGGGCTTTGACGCGGTCCGGATACCGTGTTCGTGGAACCAGTACGCAGATGCAACAACGGCCAAGATCAGCGACACCTGGCTGAACCGGGTGAAGACTGTTGTTCATTATTGCATGAATGCAAACCTGTATGCCGTTCTTAATATCCACTGGGATGGCGGTTGGCTTGAAGACCACATCAACGCGACGGACCAAGGCGCCGTTCGCGCCAGGCAAACGGCGTTCTGGGAGCAGATCGCCACGTCCATGCGCGATTTCGACGAACGGCTTATCTTTGCAGGCTCCAACGAGCCGCCGGCGAGCACCGCGACGGAAATGGATATCCTTTATTCCTATCACCAAGCCTTTATCGACGCGGTAAGATCCACTGGCGGCCGAAACGCATATCGCGCTCTGGTTCTGCAGGGCCCCAGCACCGATACCCAAAAGACCAAGACCCTGTGGAGCAAGATGCCCACGGATACAGCCACTAATCGTCTTATGGTCGAAGTCCACTACTATAGCCCATACAATTTTACCATCATGAGCAAGGACGAATCGTGGGGCAAGATGTTCTACTACTGGGGCAACGGTTTTCATTCGACCATCGAGCCCGATCGGAATGCGACCTACGGCGAAGAAAGTGCCGTCGACGGTGACCTGTCCATCATCAAGCCGCTGTTCATGGACAAAGGTATCCCGGTCATTCTTGGGGAGTACGGCGTGATGCTGAGGACTACGCCCCTGGACATGACGATGCACAAGGCTTCTCGAGCCTACTGGCTCAAGTATGTCACTCAGCAAGCCCTGGCCAATGGCATGATCCCATTTTTGTGGGATACGGGCGGCCTGATCGACCGTAACAATTACGCTCTGCTGAATCAGCAGGATCTCGATGCCCTGCTCGTTGGCGCTGGCAAGAAATAGCGCTTAGGCGCCCCTTGCAATCGAAAGCACGATGGGCGCCGAACGCAGTATTTTCACGCGACAATAATGCAATATTACCGTTCACTTACGCCTCGCTTGCGAGTCTTACCTAGCCTCAACACCAGCTCTCCAGAATCTTTTTATAAACAATAAGATACGCGCACCGTTTTGGGGCTTCTGAAAACCTGGGCGGCAGGGTGAACCGTTTCCTTAAGAATTTCCGCCGGCTGCAAATCCTGTCTCCACGTAGCGCGGCGGGCCTTGATAGTGTAGTCCGATTTTGCCATCTAGTCAGCGGCAGGTTCGTCGTGAAACCAAGAATGTCTTCGATCGCCCGGAAGATTCAATCCGCCCCCCCAATGGCGCTCGACCGTGTACTCACCAAATAGAGTCGGCTGGACGTCGATTTCGTACCACTTGGCCATCTTTTTCTCCGGATCAATGCGTGTCATGCGGACTGACGTTCGATGGTTCCAACCGGGTTGGATTGGCATTTTGCACCATTTAATCAATAGGTTGTCGATAAAAATGCCGCGCATCGAAAGGCTGTCGAGGTGATGCGGACCCTGATCTGGTGGTTCTAAAGGGACCTGAAGGCCCACAAGCTTCGCCACGCAGCGTTTCACGGATCGCGGGATGCTTGGGGTAGAGCGGGCTACCAGCGACGCCGGACGCTCTCGCAGTAGCCGCCACACCGCGCCGCAGCGAGCACGTCGCGTATCCTTCGCCTCTGCGGTCGCCAGACACGCGCCGACGACTTCAGGCGCCTCTGGAAATGCCCTCAGGCTGTCGCGGAGGCATCCGGTTTCGAAATCCGCCACGTCGGCATAGGCCTGCAACGTGAGCGGTGCATCGGCCGCATCCTGGTGGGCTTGCGATCTTGTGGAGCGCCAGAGCGACGCGCCCATGGGCGGTTTAGGTTTATCGTGGTCCATATTGGCGATGGCACTAATTCAAGCCCATAGCCATTTCCGTGGAAGCACAACTAAGTGAATTGTGTCTAATTTGCCGCATATTTGACAACGTTGTCGAATCATTAAGTATCTAAATATAATGGATAAAGTCCTAAATTCTTGCATAAAATTAAATTGGAATATTTAATTTGAAGTATTCTCCCGGCTGATATATCGATCGCGTGACGCGAGATCGACGCACGGTCTCGTCGCAGCATAGAAAATCCAATGGGGAGACAAATATGAGCACAAAAAAGGCCAGAATGCTGGCATTGCTGTCGGCGGCCTCCGGACTGGCGCTGATCGCGAGCAGCGCCTTTGCCCAGGATACGACGGCGCCGTCCGCGAAATCCAAGGATGACGTGGTCGTCGTCACCGGCCAGCGCAAGGCCCTCCAGACCGCCCAGCAGCGCAAGCGCAATTCCGAAGAAATCGTCGATTCCATCACGGCCGTCGACATCGGCGCCCTACCGGACCGGTCGGTCACCGAGGCGCTGCAGCGCGTCGCCGGCGTCACCATCGGCCGCACAAACGAACCGCGCGACATCGACCGCCTCAACGTCGAAGGTTCAGGGGTAATGATACGCGGACTAACCTGGGTCCGTTCGGAAATCAACGGGCGTGACTCATTCGGTGCCAAGAATGGTCGCGCACTCGGCTGGGAAGATGTGACCCCCGAATTGGCGGCCGGCGTTGACGTGTACAAGAACCCATCGGCGGAAATCGTCGAAGGTGGGCTA
>CAKZJB010000093.1 GCA_936940865.1 uncultured Asticcacaulis sp.
GCGCAGCATCGCGCCCGCATCATTTTCCGCAAGGCGCGTCACGCCGGAGGGATACACGCCTTCAGACAGAAGCTTCTTGGCTTCGTCCCGGCGCTCGCGTGCCTGCTTCAGGGTGACTTCGGGATATACCCCCAGGGCAAGGAGCTTCTCGGCGCCATGGAAACGGTATTTCAGCCGCCAAAGTTTGCTTCCTGAAGGGACTACTTGCAGATACAGGCCGCCGCTGTCGCTTAATTTATAAAGCTTTTCTTTGGCTTTTGCCGCGCGGATCGCGGTGTCGGATAGGGGCATGGGGGTATCGCCGGCTGCTCGAAGGGGGTACGAACGCATGTACCCCCGCGGATACCCCCAAGTGCGCCGGATGCAGGCGGACAATAGCGGACATCCCCGGAGGAACAACCGGCAATTCTATATGATTTTCAAGGGATTTTCAAACGTTATCGGACATTGCCGAACAAGCAGATGGTGCCCAGGAGAGGACTCGAACCTCCACGACTTGCATCACTGGTACCTGAAACCAGCGCGTCTACCAATTCCGCCACCTGGGCAATCTCAAAGGTCTGCGGCCCGATCCGAAGATCGGAGGCGGACCTATATGGGCAAAGATCGCGCGGGTCAACACGCAAATATCGCTTCCTTGCGTTTTTTCCGGGCCTTATCCACACCTTCCGCCGGCGCGCTGGCACGGCTTATGCAGTTGACTTGTGCCGCCGCAGCGACGTAAGCCGGGCGGCACTAGAGGAGAGGGCAGGGTATTGCGTATTTCATCGCGTGTTTTGGCTGTTTCACTGGCGCTGTTCGCTGCCTTTCCCGCAGGCGTGGCCTTTGCCGGGCCGGCGACCGACGCCCTGTCCACCTGCCTGGTCCGTTCGGTGTCGGATGAAGACCGCGTCGTCCTGATGCAATGGATCTTCTCGACAATGGCCCGCCACCCCGGCGTGGCGCAGTTGTCCAATATCAGCCCGGAACAGCGCACGGAGATCAACCGCAAGGGCGGGGCGCTGTTCACGCGGCTGCTCACCGCCGACTGTACGCTGGAAACGCGCAAGGCCGTGCTCGATGACGGCCAAAACGCCTTGTCGTCGGCGTTCAATGTCCTGGGCGGTACGGCCATGGATGGGTTGATGGCCGATCCCGCCGTTCAGGTCTCGCTGGGAGATCTGGCGGACTATATCGATCAGGGCCGTTTGAAGGCTGTGTTCGGCGTGCCGGGGCAAAAACCGGGCGTCACGCCGGCGGCGGTGTCGGACGGTAAGGCTGAGGCGCCGAAGCCTGTGCCGGTGTCCGAGGTCAAGCCGGCGGATGTGAAGTCTGGGGATGTGAAGTCTGGGGATGTGAAGGCTGGGGCGGCGGGCGCGAAGAGCAAGTAAGTCACAAACCCCACCACCACATCTCACCAGCGCAAGCGCTGGCTCGTGCGGTCCCTCTCGCCATTTTCTACGAAATCGGGGAGGTGCAAGGGTTGGCATCTTGTCATTTGAGTGCGGAACGAATATAGAACATGGGGCATGAGCCGCACGTTTCCCGTCCTGCCGCCGACCTATTACCGCGATCATTTCCTGGAGATGATCGGTTTCGTCACGTCGGTCTATGGCGAGATGCTGGGCGAAGCCGAGCACGACTTCATCGAGGGCTTCCTCGAGCTGTCCGAGGCCGCGCAATGCCTGTTCGTGCGCATGAGCAACCGCAAGCGCCAGGTCTTCACCTTCGACGACCTCGATTATGGCGAGATCGACGACGTGGCGGGCGGGCTCGACGAACTGCTGGACAGCGGTTTCGCCAGGCGTTTGAACGATGCCGACTACCGCGCCGTTCTCGATGCCATGACCAAGCCCGATGTGGTCGAGGTGGCGCGGCGGCATGGCCTGGAGGTCAAGTCGGGCTGGGCCAAGGGCAGGCTGGTCGAACACGTGTTATCTCATCTGGCCTTCGATGATTTCGCCGGCGATTTCGACCTGTCGGGGTTCGTCGCCCCGGCCGAGCGCGACACCCTTGGCTTCCTGCTCTATCTCTATTTCGGCCGGCTCAACGAAAACCTCCTCAGCTTTACGCTGCGCGATCTGGGCGTCGTGTCGGTGCGCGAGCAGGACAGCTACCGCGCCCGTTTCCATAGTCTGGAGGAGGCGCGCGGCGGCTATGTCTATACCGCCATCGTGCGCGCGCTGAAGGCGGGCGAGGCGGACATCGACGCCCTGTTCGAACAGTTGGACAAACTGCCGGCAATCCAGGCCGATTTCATCGAATCCTTGCGCAACACCATGCTGTTCCTCTTGGGGCAGGCGCTGGAGAAGCGCAAGGACGTCGACCGCGCCATCGCGGTCTATGAGCGCGCCACGGCCTTCGACAGCCGTGAGCGCGTGGTGCGGTTGCTGCACGGGCAGGGCGAGCACGATCGCGTCCGGACGATGCTCGAAGCCATGCTTGATAGCCCGGACGACGACGAGGAGTTCATCTTCGCCGACGACTTTTACCGGCGGAAGTTCGACAAGGTGCGCACCAGCGTCTTTACCGCACTGCTGCGTGACAGCGAGGTCATTGAGGTCGACGAGCTCTATCGCGGTTTTGCCGAGGAGGCCGCCATCCGTCATTTCGCGGCGGACGGCTGGAACGCGCACCATACGGAAAACGGGCTGTGGCCGTCCCTGTTCGGCTTGGTGTTCTGGGAAGAGCTGTTTGAAACCGGCGGCATGTCGAGCGGCTTCGACCGGGTGCCGCAATGCCTGAAGGACCGCAGCTTCCACAGGCTGTTCGCGGCGGAGATCGACGCGAAGCTGGCGCGTGTAAGGGCCGGGCGGGGGCTCGATATGGTGCGCGATGCGGTCATGAACCATGCCGGCGACGACAACGGCATCGTCTGGTGGTCCGACAGCCTTGGGCCGGTCATGGCGCAATTGCTGATGTCGGCGCCGGCGGAGGCGGTTGCCGCCGTGCTCAGGCGGATGAGTGAGGATTTTTACGGCCTGCGCGACGGTTTCCCGGACCTCATGCTGACGCGTGAAGGGCAGATCCGCTTCGTCGAGATCAAGGCCGAGGGGGACGCAGTGCGCCGGCACCAGCTGGCGCGGCTGAATCTGTTGAAAGGCTTGGGCTTCGCGGCGGATATCGCGCGTGTCAGATACCGCATCGACCCCGACCAGACCTATGTGGTGGTCGACGTCGAAACGACCGGCGGGCGGCCGCCCAATGACCGCGTCACCGAAATCGGCGCGGTCAAGATCCGGGGCGGGGTGGTCGTCGACGAATGGCATTCGCTGATCAATCCTGAGCGTCACATCCCGGGTTACATCACCGACCTGACGGGCATCAGCAACGCCATGGTCGCCGATGCGCCTGTCTTTGCCGATGTGGCCGAAAGTTTCGCGACATTTTTGGCGGGGGCAGTCTTCGTGGCGCACAACGTCAATTTCGACCACGGCTTTATCGGCGCCGAGTTCCGCCGGCTGGACATGCGCTTCCGGCTGCCCAAGCTGTGTACCGTGTCGTCCATGCGTAAATATTATCCGGGACACGAATCCTACAGCCTGGGGCGGCTGTGCCAGGTTTATGGTATTCGGCTGGAGAACCACCACAGGGCGCTGGACGACGCCCGCGCGGCCGCGGAACTGCTGCTGATGGTGAATCAGCGGCGGCTAAAGGCGGCTTAGGGACGGCCCCCCTTCCGTCGTGTTCGCTGCGCTCCACGCCACCTTCCCCGTGAACGGGGAAGGAAGTAACGTGGTCTTATGTCGATCTCTCATCCCCTGGCCGAGGCTGCCGAGCGTTTGCTGGATGCGCGTGCGGTTGGCTGCCGGCTATTGGCGGGGGGCGATCTGTCCGCCGTGGTGCGGGTGACCCTGGCCGACGGGCGGGCGGTGGTCGTCAAGGCAAGCCCGAACTGTGTCGAGGCCGACATGCTGCGGGCGATGAAGGCGGCCGGCGCGCGGGTCCCCGAAGTGCTGGCGGCTGACGACGATCTTCTGGTCATGGCTGTGGCGGACGATACGGACGGCCTGGCGCGGCAGTGGGGCGACCTGGGTGCGCAGCTCAAAATCCTGCATTCCGCCACCGGGAACGGCTACGGCTGGCCAGTGGATTACGCGTTTGGAAGGGTTGCCATCGTCAATACGCCGGCCCCCGACTGGGTCGATTTCTGGCGCGATAACCGCTTGGTTTGCCTTCAGCCGCATGTGCCGGCGGATATGGCGCGCCGGATCGGAGGTCTGGCGGTGCGCCTTGGCGATGTCATCCCGGCCCGCCCCAGGCCAAGCCTGCTGCACGGCGATCTGTGGGGCGGGAATGTGCTGGCCGGCCGCGACGGCGTGACCCTGATCGATCCGGCCTGTTACTACGGTGACGCATCCGTGGACCTGGGGATGCTGAGCCTGTTCGACTGCCCAGAAAATGCCTTTTACACGAATTACGGATATCGCCCGGACGGTGAAACGCTGGCTGTTTACGGCCTGTGGCCAGCCCTGGTCCATGTCTGTCTGTTCGGCCATGGGTACCTGGGATTGGCCGATCGTCTCCTGAAAAGGCTGGGCTGTTAACGGCCTTGTTACGATATTGATTTATCAGGATATCCCCGCCTGATATGCGCCCGGGAGTAGGTCTCTTGCGTTTTTTCCTGACCGTCGCCGCCATAGGCGTCGTCTATGCGTCCATGGCGCCCATGGCCCATGCCGAGCTTGGCGGCAAGGCCGCAACCGTCGACGCCGATGGTGTCCGTCTGCACGCCCGCCTCCGCCGTTCGGCGACTGCCGCCGCCGGTGTCACGCAACATGACCTGACGCTGGGCGACGGCACCGTGACCCGGCAGTTCACCAATTCCGCCGGCGTCGTTTTCGCGGTCAGCTGGAACGGGCCGATGCGTCCCGATCTGCGTCAGCTATTCGGCGGTTATTACTCGCGCCTCCAGTCCGCAGCCGCCAGGACCGCACGCCTGCACGCCCGCGCGGCCTTCACGGCGAACGACAGCGACTTCGTCGTGCGCAGCGGCGGCCATCCCGGCGCCTTCTGGGGGTATGCCGTGCTGCCCGACCGCATGCCGGCCGGCTTTGACGCCAGCCGCCTTGTCGGCCAGCCCGAGACCGAGGTGCTGGGCCGATGAAATTGAAATATCTGGCGCTCGCCCTGGTCATGGTCACCGCCGCCGCCTGCGGAGGCGGCGGGGGAGGGGGCGGCTATAGTTCCGGCGGAAGCTCGTTTTCATCGAGTTCGTCCAGCGCTTCGTCGTCATCGTCGTCTTCTTCCTCATCCTCATCCTCATCCTCATCCTCATCCTCATCATCGTCGGCTTCGCTCGCCAATGTCGCGTCGATCATTATCGATGACGGTCCGGCCGCCGGCGGCGGCAACGTCAATATTCCCTTCGTCACAGTGACGGTCTGCGCGCCGGGAACCTCGACCTGCCAGACGATCGACCACGTCATCGTCGATACGGGCAGCGTCGGATTGCGCATCGAAAAGGAGGTGCTGTCGACGGCCATGCGCGCCGCCCTGCCGCAGACGACCAGCGGCTCGGCCCAGGTCGGCGAATGCTACCAATATGTCGACGGCTATGTCTTCGGCTCGATCCGCCGCGCCGACATGACGGTGGGCGGCGAGACCGTGTCGAACATGCCGATGATGGTCATCGGTGATGACGGCAACTTCGCTACCGTGCCGGCCAATTGCTCGTCGAGCGGCGGCAGCGGCCACCAGACCGTGGCCGATTTCGGCGCAAACGGCATCCTCGGCATCGGGACCACGGTTTACGACTGTGGCAGCTACTGTGCGTCGACGCCCTATCTCTACTACACCTGCACCGGTTCGGGGTGTACGCTCGCCACCCTGTCGGTCAGCGAACAGGTCCCGAACCCCGTCGCCATGATGACGGTCGACAACAACGGCACCGTCATCGTCCTGCCCAGCGCGGGAACGACGGGTGTGCGCAACATGACCGGCCAGCTGATTTTCGGCATCGGTACGCAGACCAATAACGGGCTGGGGGCCGCCACCGTACTGACGACCACGACGAACGGCAATTTCACAGCGACCTACAAGGGCGCCAGCCTGACCAACAGCTTCATCGACAGCGGCACCAATTTCCTGGCCTTCAGCGACAGCGCCATCACCCAGTGCACCGGGACGCTCAAGGGCTTCTATTGTCCGGCGACGGCGCTGACCCTGTCGGCCACCCTGACCGGCAAGAACAGCGCCAGCCAGTCCGTCAGCCTGCCGCTTTACAGCGCCCAGACCCTCGGCAATGGCGGTGAAAACGCGCTTCCCGGCCTCGGTGGCGATCCTGCAAGCTTCGGCGGCCTTAATCCCTACAGCAGCAGCTTCGACTTCGGCCTGCCGTTCTTCTTCGGCAAAAGCGTCTATACGGCCATTTCGGGACGCACAGCCGGCAGCCATACGGGACCATTTGTAGCGTTTTAGCCTCTCAGCGAATTGAGTTGCAAATGAAACCAGTCCGTGGTCCTTCTCTGGCAAAACGGGAAGAAGCACAGGAGGACTTTCATGACCGCAGCTATCGTCGGTTGGGGGCACACGCCCTTTGGCAAGTTGGACGGATCGCTTGAGGACCTGATCGTCGCTGCGGCGCGTGAGGCGCTGGCCGATGCCGGATTGACCGGCCGGGATATCGACGCGGTGTGGCTCGGCAACTTCAATGCCGGCATGGTGCCCGATGGTTTTGCGTCTTCGATGATCCTGGGGGCCGACGAAGGGCTGCGCTGGAAGCCGGCGACGCGCGTTGAAAACGCCTGCGCCTCGGGGTCGGCGGCTCTCTATGCCGCCATGGACGCCATCGCCTCGGGCCGGGTGAAAATCGCCCTGGTGGTCGGCGCTGAAAAGATGACCGCCGTCGACAATGCCGCCGTGACCCAGGCGCTTGGCTGCGCCTCGTACCAGAAGGAAGAGGCGGGCAAGTCCTTCCCCATGATCTTCGCCGAATTCGCCCGGGCCTATGCCGAAAAATGGGGCGATCCCACCGAAGCCATGGCGCATATCGCGGCCAAGAACCACGCGGCGGCCGTGCACAATCCGCTGGCGCAACTGCGCAAACCGCTGGAACTCGATTTCTGCCTGCACGAGTCGGAAAAGAATCCGATCATAGCGGCGCCGCTGAAAAAGACCGACTGCTCGCTGGTCTCGGACGGGGCGGCGGCCATCGTGCTGGTCCGTGGCGACATGGCCGGTGATTTCCGCCGGGCCGTGGGCTTCCGCGCCGCACAGCAGGTCAGCGACCTTTTGCCGTTGTCGGCCAAGGACCTGACGGCGTTCGAAGGGCCCCGCCGGGCGTTCGACGCCGCCTACCGCCACGCCGGAGTCACCGTCTCCGATATCGCCTTTGCCGAGGTCCACGACTGTTTCACCATCGCCGAACTGTTGTCGGTCGAGGCCATGGGGCTGGCGGCGCCGGGCAGGGCGCGCGAACTGGTCATCGATGGCGGCACCGGCCGCAATGGCCGCCTGCCGGTCAATATGTCGGGCGGGTTGAAGGCCAAGGGCCATCCGGTGGGCGCCACCGGCGTGTCGATGCACGTCATCGCCGCGCGCCAGCTGACGGGCGAGGCCGGCGACATGCAGTTGCCGGACCCGCAACTGGGCATGACGTTCAACATGGGCGGCGGCGCCGTGGCGTCCTACGTGTCGATCCTGGAACGCGTGGTTTAACCGGCGATGACGTAGCCGACGCCGCGGATCGTATCGATCAGGCCGCGGCCCAGCTTCTTGCGGATCGAATAGATGACGGCTTCGACGGTGTTGCTGTCGACATCGTCAGCGGTGCCGTAGACCTGGGCCTCGATCTCGTCCTTGCCGACGATGCGGCCGATGCGGGCCATGAGCAGCGCCAGGACCTGGTATTCGCGCGGCGTCAACCGGACCCACTGTCCCGCCTGCCGGACGCTGCGCGCGCCCATGTCGAGCTCGATATCGCCGTGGGCGATCACCGAACGGCTATGACCGTCCTTGCGGCGGATGACGGCCCGCAGGCGTGCCAGCAGTTCGGGCATGCGAAACGGCCTGACCAGGTAATCGTCGGCGCCGAGGTCGAGGCTTTCGATGCGGTGTTCCAGCGAATTACGCGCGGTCAGCCCGATGACCGGCAGGTCGTGGTCCTGCCGTACGGCCTTCAGAACGGCGGTCGCGTCGCAGGTATCGAGATCGAGGATCAGGGCGGCGTACTCCCGCGCCTCCAGGGCTTTGGGCACGGTTTCGCCCACGCCGGCAGGTTCAGGCAGATAGCCGGCCTGCAACAGTCCGGAGGCAAGGGCCTGACCGGGTTGTTCATCTTGGAATGCCAGCAGGATTCGCATGTCCGCCATCGCGGTAAGCTATCCGCCGAACCTGAAGCGAAACTGAAAGAGACGATGGCAGAAATGGCACAGGTTCCGCCTGGATTGGTGCCGAAAAGGTAATGTCGCCAAAGCGTCATCAAATCTCAGCGTAACCGTCACGGAGTGCTGCCATCAGCCCGCCCCATGCCGCACTCCCTGCGGCGCATATTTCATGTGATGGGGCTGAATATCATGTCATTCAAAATCCGCCGCGCCGCCCAATACGGCGTGCTTGCGACGTCCACCCTTCTGGTATCGCTGCTGGCGGGCGCCGCCCTG
>CAKZJB010000094.1 GCA_936940865.1 uncultured Asticcacaulis sp.
GCGCTCAGATGTCCCCCGCCACGAGACCACTGCGGATGCGGTCCACGGCCAGAGGCGCTTTAGGGTGTCCTGATCAGTGTTCTTTCCATACTTCGAGAGCAAAGGGAGAATAGTCGCCAGGGGATAAGCGTCACAGCAGGCTTCCAAGTTCTGCGGAGTGGAAGTATGGAGTGGGAAGACACCGCCTATGCTGAGTAGCGCCGCGAAATCCTTTTCGCCCTCTCCTTGTCGATCTGGAAGGGGAGAAATAGGGCGAGGCAACGCAGACCGTTCATTTTTTAAGAACGCCTCGGCCTCCGCATCGGTTATCTCGGATTTCATGCGCTGCACCTTGCGCCCACCGTGTGGTGCATGGAGAAACCGGCGGTGTTTTCCGGCTTGTCGGGCGCCCCCTATCTCCATGCGACTATAAGGCGGCGTAGCCGCCGCCGATCTCTAGGCCCTGCTAAGTGTCACCACGTTCTCCTGCGGTTTGCGCTCTCCAACGATCTCCAACAGCAGGTTGGCCCAGCCGGCAAGTGCAGCGCGTTTCTCAGGGGCATACTCGTACAGCATATAGACCTCACTGGTCACCTTCGCGGCGCCCCCAGTCTCCGTCGTGTGGTTCAATAGCCGACTGACCAGATATGGAGGAACACGCAAGCGCTCGCTGCCCAGGATCGTCGCGGCTGTCCGTCGGAGGTCGTGCGGGCGAAGGTTTTCCAGGCCGAGCGCCAATTTGATATCCCGTAGAGCGTGGGTAATGGCGCCCGGCGTAATCGATTTGCTGTCGCCACGAGGGGAGGGGAAGACGGCTCGAGAATTGTTCCGTGCGGCATCGGTGTCACCTTGCTCCAACGCCTCCTTGATCAGCGAGACGGCTTCGTGGGGCAGCGGAATGAAATGCGATCGGCCGTTTTTGGTGCGCTCACCTGGAATGGTCCAGCCGGCTTGAACCAGGTCGAGTTCCGACGTCACCATCCCGGCAACCTCAGCCCGACGCGCCAGCAGCAAGACCAGAAGCTTGATCGCAATACGGACGCCAGGGCTAACAAGCAGATCCTTCTCCGGAGCTGACGCCGTCGCCGGCACGACATAGCCCGTTGGATCGTTCAGGACTGCCCAGATCGCGCGCAGTTCATCGTCGGTCAATATCCGCTGGCGGGCTTTCTCCTCCGCCATGGCCTTGACCTTGTTGATCGGGTTCACCTCCAGCAGCTCTTCGTGGATTGCGAAGTTGAACAGCTGGCGGATTAGAGAACGGACGCGGTTGCTCGTCGTTCCGTGTCCCTTTGCCACAAGTGCGCGCAGGACATTCTTGATCGCGGTCGGCGTCACATTGTCCAGCGTCAGGCCGCCGAGCGGCTTCTGAATATGCCGGCGCCACACGCCCTTTTCTTCTTCCAGGGTCGATAGGCGCTTTCTTTTTTTCCGCGGCCGATACTCTCCAATCTCGCAGGCGAGGAAATACGCCGCCTGTAGGTCGTCCAGCGTCTTGATCGTTTGAGCCTTTGCCTTGGCGATACGTTCATCCCGTACCGTAGCCGGATCCTGACCACGTGCCACCTGATTGATTAAGTCGCGGGCTTCGGCCCTCGCCTGAGCAAGATTGAGAACGCGCTTCTTCGCGTCGCCGGAATGATCATCATCTCCGGCCATGCCGTCGAGATAGATGCCCATGGCATACCGGCGTTGCTTGCCGTCCGGGCCGCGATACCGAAACACCCACGCCTTGGTCTGGGCACTGGCGCGAAGGATCAGGCCGCGCACATCCTGGTCGAAAACCTCCAGCCGCTCATTGGCCGGCACCTTTAGGGATGACACGTACTTATCGGTGAGGCGAACTTTTGCCATCGGCGCTTTCGGGTGGCTGTGTGCCCCATTTGAGCGTTGGGGCACAAATGGGGCACAGTGGGGTGAGAATTAATGGTATTTCATGAGACACCCTGAAATGCAAGAAGTCTTTGTATAATAACGATTTAGATGCACGGTGAGACGCCGTGAGACACGCTGAAACTCCACTAACGCCAGACTACGAATCTGAGGGTCGGGCGTTCGAATCGCTCCGAGTGCGCCAGCCAACAAAAAAGCCCCCGCATCGCGGGGGCTTTTTTGTTGGCTTTTGCCCTCTGCGCGTTCGAACGCATGCGTTCGGCGCGACCCGAAAGGGCGCGCGACGCCGAAGGCGCCCCGAAGGGGTGCGCGTCGTTAAAACGGCGCGCATCAATCGCTCCGAGTGCGGGCCGCACGCACCGTCGTGGCAACGCATTTGTGTAATTGGTATGCCGCAACTGAAATGTGGAATCTTTGTAGCCGCGAACTGTACGGTTTTTTCTAGCGAAGCTATCGGTTGTACGTTAGCGTATAAGTGCCTGCACTTTGGTCAGCGCTTCCATTCATCGCATACGCTTCAAGCACTCCGTCGAGAATAGTGTCATCGCTGATTAGAATGTTTTCCGGGTTGCCCAATTGCGTGTAACGGATCGCATCTGATCTTGCGACGACATCTTGAACCAACCTTTCCGCAGTTGCGCGATCTACTTTGCGGAAATTCGCTACGCGATCAATTAGCTTATTGAACCAATCGGAATTGCGACTATTGATTTCGTTGTTTGCGGCTCCTTGAAGCTCCTTAAATTCTTCGGTGTCAGGCTTGCCCACGAGTGCCACAATGACTTCGGTGGCAAGAAGCATTCGAAGCATACCTGACACCACGTCGATCCATGTAATGGATCGTTTGAACGCACGAATTGCTGCCGGCACATACTCTGCGATACGATGCATCAATCGGGCGATGAACATCGCCGAGCGTGCGCCGTGTACGGGCAAAAATGTGCCCACCACGGTCTGGGCACCCAATGCAATAAAACCATTGCCGACTGTCGCGTGACTTGAGGCATCGACGCCTTGAGTATCGCAAGCACTTAGGATGACGATGGGCGGACATTTTACACGCCCCCGCAGACTCCAAACGTCAAGTTGATGGTCCGCGATGGCTATTTTGCTAATGGGTGTTTCGCTATTTGGTACGCCATGTCCGTCAAAGATGAGGATTGCCCCGTCGAATGCATTAAGGGCTGCAACGAATTCATCGACAGTCGAAACCCAGACGTGAGTCAGGTCGATTTGATTTTCCCAATTTTCTTTTACCGCCTCAAGCGATCCTGAGAGCATATTTTTCAAAGGATCGGTGTCTTTGAAAGAGGAAATGACCAATACCTTCCGAATGGCTTCGGGACGTATAGATACAGGCTCCTGCGGGACAAGTTGAGCCATCATAATATTGCCAGGCGTGACTGGGATTCGGGAGCAGTTTCTAGCAAAAGATAGCGGTAAGGTGAACCGCCCCGGGTTTGCCGGAGGCTCCAACTTCTGAGAAGATGGAGCCGAT
>CAKZJB010000095.1 GCA_936940865.1 uncultured Asticcacaulis sp.
GTCCCTGAGGCCACTTAAACCCGGTTCTTCACGGACGACTAATGCAGACATACTCCATTACAGTGCGCTCGAATGCCGATGGAATATCGTCCATTTGGTAGGCAAATGCAGATATGTCATGTTCAATGCCTTGAACAATCCATGCGCCGTCATCGCCTTTAAAAGCGACTGCGCTAATTTGGATCTCAAAAGCCTTTTCCATGCGTGCCATTTTGCCCCATCCCCGGTTAACATCCGCATAACGGTACGGCGCGTTAACGATTCGTTTATGGGACTCCTTTTGCTCGTATTGTCAATTAGAGTCTATAAATAAGCACTACGGATGGCAAATTCGAGACAACTCGAATCAAGTCGTAAAATTTGATTGGGAAACGCGATTTGTGAGGATATTCGCGGCGCAAGAAAACTCGTGGTTTGATTCAAGCCGACTCACCACGGCAATTACAGATTTGCTACGCCGCCAAACCCGCCGCCTGCATCATGGGCTTCAACTGCGCCACGGCCTGCGGATTGTTGCTGAGCGCTTCCTGCATGGCCGGCATGCGCAGGATTCGCATGACTTCGGACTTGGCCTGATCGGCGACGGGGCCGAGCGGCGCGGCCTGGCCGGCGGCGAAGCTTAAGAGCCAGGCTAGCTTGTGCAGGGCCGGGGCCTGGGCTTTCAGCATGTTGGGAATGACGTGGGCTTCGGCCGCGATCTCGCCGCCGAACTTGCCGAGTTTGGCGGTCACGTCTTCCTGCGCCTTATCGCCCAGCTGCGCGGCGATGGCGCGTTTCTGCATCTGGGCCAGCCACAACAGACGTTGCGCCGCCGGGCGGGCCTGATCGCGGATGTCGCGTTCGAATTTCAGCGAGCCGATCGATGAGGCCAGCCATTGCGCCGCCTGGCGCTTGTTGGCGGCGCCGGCGACGTTTTCGCACAGCCAGACCAGCTTTTCGACCTCCTGGACCGGCGACTGGGCCGTGCGCACCAGGCTGTCGACGAAGTCGGCCGAGATCAGCATCTTGGAACGCTCGACAAAGGCTTCCTTGATGTCGTCGCGCTGCGCCTCTTCCTTGCCGGCGGCGGTGATGCACATGGCCAGCGCCCTCAGGATCTCGATTTCGCCATTCGGATCGCCGGGCTTAAGGCGGCGCGGGCCCTTAAGTTCCTGCATCAGGCGCTTCTGGATATGGACGCTCAGGTGATGGAAGGCGCCGAGCGTTATGAGCTTGTGATAGCCGGCCAGTACGTCCTTGAGCGGCGGAATGACGCGCGCCACGGCGGGATCGATGGCCGCGATCAGGTCGACCTCGCGGCTGGCGGCCATGCGGGTCAGTACGGCCAGGGAGGTTCCGAGATCCGCTTCCTCGCCCAGCACGTCGCTCAGCGAATGGCGTGAGGCGAATAGCTCCACGACCGGGGCCTCTATGACGTTGAGCGCCCATTCGCGGCCTTCCGACGCATCCGCCAGGACGGTGGCGAACAGCAGAAGCTTTTCCAGCTTGACCGCCGGACGCGTGTCCTTCGCCAGCACCTTTGCGATGGCGCCGCCAAGAACATACGCCTTTTCCGGGTGCCCGTTGAGCCGGTCGATCGTCGCCAGCCAGTTCGACGGCACGATATCGGGAAAGGTGTTCTTGCGGCCGTCGGCGATCAGGCGCGCCACCGCCTTGTCGATCAGGGCCTGCCATCGCCGCATGGTTTCGTGCAGATCCGCGCCCGTGTCCTGGGATTCCGGCACGGCCAGCTTTTGCACCACGTGCTGCAGTTCGGTACCCGTGGCGTCCAGCCTTTCGGCGAGGTCCGGGCGGTGCAGCAGTTCGAATGGGGTCACGCCATTGCGCTTCAGCCATTCCTCGAGCAGGCGGCCGATCTTTTCGCGGGCTATGGGCGTATAGAATTCCTGCGGGCTGGAACACACCGTGTCGACTTCACGCGGCAGGACGGTTTTTTTCTTCTGCTCGACCACGCCGTCGGTGAAGACCGTCAGCGACCGGTATTCACCGCTTTCGGTGTCGAGCGTTTCCTTGCTGACCATGACGGCGGCCGCGCGCCTGGCGGCCAGCAGTTCCTTGGCGGCCTGGACGGCGAGATCGCGGTCCTCCATGGCCGATTGCAGGGCCCACGACGAAGCCGGAGTCTTGCGGGCAAAGACTTCGTAATGCACCTGGCTGCGCGCGGAACCGCCCATAATTCGCCTCGATGGCCCGTTCTGAGCCTTGAAATTGTGGCAATGTTTACACAAATGAAGTTAAAATCCCATTGAGGTCAAAGGCCTGCCGAAATATGACCGCGTTTGCGCCCTGAAAAGAACGTGAGTATGGAAGTAGTGGTAGGCTACGGTCTTTCGGCGGATTGCCGCCGTGGCCCCAAGGTACCACCCGGTTGCGTTTGTGAAGCCCGATCCCGCGGCGTTTGCGCGTACCCACATGGAGATCAAATTGGCTCGAATCACCCTGGTCGATGATGACGAAAATATCGTGACGAGCGTATCGCTGGCGCTGGAGAGCGGCGGGCATACGGTGCAGGCCTATTATGACGGCGCCTCCGGTCTGGCGGCGCTGGAGAAGGATCCGCCCGACCTCGCCATTCTCGACGTCAAGATGCCGCGCATGGACGGCATGGAGGTGCTGAAACGCCTGCGCGCCACGTCCAACATCCCCGTCATCATCCTGACCTCAAAGGATGACGAGATCGACGAGATTCTGGGCTTCAACCTCGGCGCGGACGACTATATGCACAAGCCGTTCTCGCAGCGCCTGCTGCTGGAACGCGTCAAGGCGGTCCTGCGCCGCGCCGGCATCGTCGAGCAGGGCGAGGCCCCTGAGGTCACCGAAGCCCTGAACGCGAAGTCGCTGAAGCGGGGTAAGCTGGTCATGGACGCCGCCCGCCACGAATGTACTTGGGACGGCAAGCCGGTGCGCCTGACGGTCACGGAATTCCTGCTCTTGCACGCCCTGGCCCAGCGCCCGGGTTTCGTGAAGAGCCGCGACAACCTGATGGACGCCGCCTATGACGATCAGGTCTATGTCGATGACCGCACCATCGACAGCCATGTCAAGCGCATGCGCAAGAAGTTCCGCGTCGTCGATCCGAACTTCGATTCGATCGAGACGCTGTATGGCGTGGGTTACCGCTACAAGGAAGCGTAAAGCTAAAAGAGCGGAATTCAAAGTCTTCGGCGCTCCCCTTTTCATGGCTATAGGATTCACACATTGTGCGGATGGCCTTAAGAAACCCCACCACCACATCTCGCTCGTTTGCTTTCGCAAATCTCGCTCGTGCGGTCCCCCTCCCCATTTTCCTGCGAAAAACGGGGAGGTGCAAAGGATCGAGCTTTTTGCACCTCCCCGTTCGGAACGAATGGGGAGGGGGACCGCACGAGGAGCCTTTAGGC
>CAKZJB010000096.1 GCA_936940865.1 uncultured Asticcacaulis sp.
GCCAGCCAAGCAGAGCGACGCGCCGCGTTTTGCGCGGCTTGCCCTTCGGGCGCCTGCGGCGTCGCTCGCCCTTTCGGGTCTCGCCAAGACCGCTGCCTTAAACCACTCGGCCACCTGTCCGCGCTGAGGGGAAGGGGCTTGTAGCGTGATGCTGAGGCGGTGCCAAGACGATCAGAGACAAAAATTGACAGATGGGTGGCGCTTTTTGCATCTCCCCCGTCGCGAAGCGATGGGGGGGCGCACGAGCGAGATTGGCGTAAGCCAACGAGCGAGATGCGGTGGAGGGGAGTCTTACTTACCAAGGTCGGCAGTGCCAAAGAAAGTAAGAAACCCCACCACCACATCTCGTCGCCTAAAGGCTCTTCGTGCGGTCCCCTTCTCCATTTTCTTCGAAAACGGGGAGGTGCAAAACGACGCCCCATCACGCTTTCTTGTCCCTTAACCATGTGTTTGTGGTCTGCCGCCATACTGACGGCTCCACTGTCTCGTGATAAAAATCCCATAAACAGGGGGCGTAAGGGCGATGAAGCCGTGCGTATTTCGCACTTTAAATGCTGCAGGCTTAGGCATTGTTCTGCTTGTGGTTTTGAGCGCCTGTAGCTCGGTCCAGCCGCGCTATTCGACTGGCGACGTCACGTCGTCCGGCCCGCGCGTCGCGTCCGACAGCCACTATCGTTCCAGCACGCTCAGGCCCTACGACGTCCACGGCCAGACCTATTTCCCCACCATTCCCGACGCCGGCTGGTCGGAAACGGGCCTGGCGTCGTGGTACGCCTATGAATCGCCCAACCGCACCACGGCCAATGGCGAACCCTTCGATACCGACCAGTTGACCGCCGCGCACAAGACCCTGCCTTTGCCGTGCATCGTCGAAGTCGAAAACCTCGACAACGGCCGCAAGGCGCGTATCCGCGTCAACGATCGCGGGCCGTTCGTCGATGGCCGTATCATCGACCTGTCGCGCGCCTCGGCACAGGCGCTGGGCGTGTACAATACCGGCACGGCGCGCGTCCGCGTGACTTTCCTGGGACCGGCGGAAGCCGTCGACAAGGGGGTTCAATATGCCCGCCGTGACGATCCGCCACCGCCGCCTCAGCCTTCCGATGACGCGCTGAGCTATATCGTGCAGATCGGCGCCTTTTCGCAGCCGGACAATGCCGAGGCGGCGCGCGACCGGCTGGACGGCGCCAAGATCCGCCAGCGCAACGGCCTCTATCTCGTCTATCTCGGCCCCTATGAAGGCGCCGGCGCGGCCGAAAGCCACCGCCAGGACGCCATTACCGCCGGCTTCCGCGACGCTATTCTGAAACGCGAAAATTAGACCTTGAGCCGCCGGGCCGGCGCGTCTATCTCGGACGGGTGAGCACGTCATTCCATCATTCCCGCGGCCGCTTCATCGCTTTCGAAGGCGGTGAAGGCGCCGGCAAGTCGACCCAGGTCAGAAGTGTCGTGTCCCGGCTGCGCGACCGGGGCCTCGAGGTCGTGCAGACCCGAGAGCCCGGCGGATCGCCGGGCGCCGAGGCGCTGCGCAATCTGCTGGTCACGGGCGATGCCGGCCGCTGGTCGCCCCTGTCGGAACTGCTGATGATGTATGCGGCACGCAGCGATCACCTCGAAAAGATTATCCGTCCGGCGCTGGAGCGCGGCGCATGGGTGGTATGCGACCGTTTCGCCGACTCCTCGCGTGCCTATCAGGGCGCCGGCGGAGGGGTGGCGCCATCCTTTATCGAGGCCGTCGATCAAGCCGTCGTCGCCGATACCCAGCCCGATCTCGTCATCGTCATGGACATGCCGGTCGAGGCTGGCCTCAGGCGCGCCGCATCGCGCGGCGATGCCGAAAACCGCTTCGAATCCAAGGGGGCGGCCTTCCATGAACGCCTGCGCCAGGGTTTTTTGAACCGCGCGGCCGCCGTGCCGGAACGCTATCGCGTCATCGATGCCGACCGCACGATCGAGCCTATTGCGGATGATATCTGGGCTGCGTTGGCCCAAGCCTTCCCGGAGCTTAGCCATGGCGGATGAGGGGCTCGTCCATCCGCGTGACAGCTTCGCCTTCGAGCATGGCGAGGCCATGGACCGTGCCTTCATCACGGCCTATGAGCGCAACCGCCTGCACCACGCCTGGCTTCTGACGGGGCCGCAGGGCCTGGGCAAGGCCAGCTTCGCCTTCCGCTGCGCGCGTTTCCTGCTGGGGCACCGGCGCGACAGCCGCTACGGGGCGCTCGGCATGTCCCCCGACGACGCCGATGTCCGGCTGATAAGCGCCCAATCGCATCCGGACCTGCTGGTGCTGGAACGCGAGATGGGCGACACCAAGCTCAAGAAGAATATCGCCGTCGATGCCGTGCGCGATATCGGCGAGTTCTTTTCAAAGGCGCCGTCGCGCTCGCCGTACCGGGTCTGCATCATCGACAGCGTCGATGACCTGAATATCAACTCGGCCAACGCACTGCTGAAGGTCCTGGAAGAGCCGCCGCACAAGGGCATCCTGTTCCTCATCTCGCACAACCCCGGCCGCCTGCTGGCGACGATCCGCTCGCGCTGCCGGCGCCTCAACTTCCCGCCCTGGACGGATGCCGAGGTGCGCGAGTTCGTCACGCGTACGCTCGATGTCGACGAAGAGCAACTCAGCCGGCTGGTCCGCCTGGCGCACGGTGCGCCGGGCAAGGCCCTGGCGCTCGCGGATGAAGGCGCGCTCGAACTCGACGCCTTTGCCGGCCAACTCTTGTCGCCGGAAAAGCCGCCGCGCTCGCAATTGCAGGCCATGGCCACGCAGTTCAAAGCGTCGTCGGCCAAGAACGATGGGGCGCGCAAATTCGCGACTTTCGTGGCCTGCCTCAGCGACCGCGTCCACGAACGGTCGCTCAGCGCGGAAACGCCGCAAATCGGTCAATCGCTTGCGGTATTGTGGTCGCGCTTAAGCCAGAGCGTGAGCGAGGTCGAGGCTGTCAATCTTGACCGTAGCGACTATTTTTGGTCGATATACAACGACTTAATCCAAATCAGATAAAGTGATGCATGATTTATAATGGTTGATTGCGTTTATATTGATTCACATGTCAATCTGCACGCGCCGCAGTTCGATGAAGACCGCGAGGCCGTCATCGCGCGCGCGCGCGATGCCGGCGTCGGCCTGATGGTCAATATCTGCGACCGCGTGTCGAACTTCGACGCCGTCTACGCTATTGCCGATCACAACGCCGACATCTGGGCCACCGTCGGCACACATCCGCACGAAGCCAAGGAAAACCCGGAACTCAGCGTCCGGGACTTGCTGACCCTGGCCGAGCGCGAACGGGTGGTGGGCATCGGCGAATGCGGGCTCGATTTTCATTACGACTGGAGCCCGCGCGACGTGCAGGCCAATGTTTTTCGCACCCATGTCGCCGCGGCGCGCGAAAGCGGGCTGCCGCTGGTCGTCCATACGCGCGAAGCCGACGACGTTATGGCCGAAATCCTGAAGGATGAGATGGGGAAGGGGGCTTTCCGCTTTTTGCTCCATTGCTATACCAGCGGCCCGGAACTGGCAAAAGTCGGTGCGGAACTGGGGGCTTATTTCTCGGTTTCGGGCATCGCTACCTTCAAGGCGGCCGAGGATGTGCGCACGATCATTCGCGACATGCCGGCCGATCGCATAATCGTCGAGACCGATTGCCCGTACCTGGCGCCGATCCCCATGCGCGGGCGTCGCAATGAGCCCGCGTTCGTGCCGCATGTTTATGGGAAATTGGCCGAAATTCGTGGCTGGAGTCTGGATGAGACGCGCGCCCGGACACACGACGCCTTTTTTGCGCTGTTCGATCGCATTCCGCGCGCCGGGAGCCTGGCCGCATGACCCATACCCTGCGCATCGTACTTCTGGGAACCGGGTGTTCGACCGGCGTGCCGCGCGTGGACGGTTATTGGGGGGCCTGCGATCCCGAAAATCCGAAGAACCGCCGCCGGCGTTGCTGCGCCTGGGTGTCGGCCTGGAAGAAGGAAACGCCGGAATGCAAGACCAGCATTATCATCGATACGTCGCCTGACCTGCACCAGCAGGTGATCTCGGCCGGCGTTCCCCATGTCGACGCCGTGCTGTGGACGCACGACCACGCCGACCAGACCCACGGTATCGATGACCTGCGCGCTTTTATTTTCCATCGTGAAGCGCCCATCGATGGCTATATGGACGAAGCGACGCACCGTACGCTTATGGACCGTTTTTCCTATGTTTTTCAAGGAAATCTTGGCTATCCGCCGGTCTACCAGGATCATCTGATCCCGCCGCATGGGGACAGGTGGTTGATAACCGGGGAGGGGGGAGGGGTTCCCGTTTCGACCTTCGACCAGGCGCATGGACCGATCCGCAGCGTCGGATATCGTGTCGGCGATATCGCCTATTCCAGCGACGTGTCGGACATTCCGGAGGAAAGCTTTGCGGCCTTGCGGGGCCTGAAATTGTGGGTCGTCGATTGCCTGCGCTACAAGCCGCACCCGACGCATTCGCACCTCGAAAAAACGCTGTCCTGGATCGAACGCGTGCGTCCGGAGCGCGCCATCCTGACCAATCTGCATCAGGACATGGACTATGAGACGCTGAAGGCGCAACTGCCGGCCAATGTCGAGCCAGCCTACGACCTGATGTCGGTCGATGTGCCGCTTTAGACGCAAATATTAACGTGCGCCCAAAGGTTAACAGGGCGGATTCGTTAACGCCGCCAATGTGTTAACGCGCAAAAGTTAACAGAGCCGATGAAGAAATCCAGTCGCCCTATTCGTTAATCCCGTTGGTATCAGTCCGTATCGACCATCACGCCGTGATAGGTCAAGGCCGGCTGGCCTGCATGGTCGTGATCGGCGAAAGCCATCTTGTCGAGCCTGTAGACGCCGACCACGGCAACGATCAGGCTCAGGATCACGGCAATGATGACCAGCATATTTATATGCCTGCGATGATCCTCGGGCGTCATCACGGCGCCGTCGCTCAGGATCGTCGCATGCAGCGTAAGACGACCGAAATTGTCGGTACGGGGTTTGAATTGCGCGGGCGCGGCCATGGAAAGCGGTCCTTACAAAATGCACGGAAGCCAAAAAATCGGAGCGCGGAAAATTGCGCCTGGGATAAGGCTAATCCAAACGCCGGTAAGAGATATGTGCGGCACAAAACGCGGCGCGCTAAAGAAGCTGTAAGCGATGCAAATCGGCCCGGTATGCGATTCCGCGCCTGATATGCGCCAGAATGGGTATTGTATTTCCCATAATGTTTATTATGCGAAAATTCCTTGTAGCTGCAAAATGCAAATGTCAGTGCCACGCAAATTAGACGTGTCAGTCT
>CAKZJB010000097.1 GCA_936940865.1 uncultured Asticcacaulis sp.
GTGGGCGCGCTCAGCCTTTTCCAGATCTTCCGCAAGCTGGTTGCGCGCCTCTACGGCGGTCGCCAGGTCCGCGCGACAGGCTTTCAGACGTTCGTCGGCGGCTTGCAGCTCGGTGCGCACCGCTTCCAGCTGCCCGTCCTTGAGGCGCGTCGTCTCGTCGTGGGCGCGCTCAGCCTTTTCCAGATCTTCCGCAAGCTGGTTGCGCGCCTCTACGGCGGTCGCCAGGTCCGCGCGACAGGCTTTCAGACGTTCGTCGGCGGCTTGCAGCTCGGTGCGCACCGCTTCCAGCTGCCCGTCCTTGAGGCGCGTCGTCTCGTCGTGGGCGCGCTCAGCCTTTTCCAGATCTTCCGCAAGCTGGTTGCGCGCCTCTACGACGGCCGCCAGGTCCGCTTCACGCTTGGCGAGCTCATCGCGCAAGGCGACGCGTTCGACGTCCAGCGCCTTGCGGTGCGTTTCCGCGGCGACCAGTCCGGCATGGAAGTTGGCGACATCGGTGTCCAGCGTCGACACGCGCGCGCGCAAGACGCCGGCCTCGTGCGTCAGCCCGTCGACACGGTTCGCCTTCTCTCGCAGGGACTGAATCTGGGCGGTCTCCGTGGCGAGGCGATCGACCAGTATCCGGTTCTCCACGGTGCGGTTGTCGGCCTCAAGGCGCACGCGCGCCAGCTCCGCCTGCATCTGCTCGACCTGAGCCGTCAGCGCGACTCTCTTGCCGTCGAGCGTCCGGTTATGCACCTCCAGCTCCGACAGGGTCGGCCCGAACAGCGCACCCGCCTGGTCGAGGTCGTTGCGCAGACCACCCAACACCGCCATGGCGTCTGGGGCGACGGGGTCGACCGCCAGGGCCTTGTACGCGTCGAAGGTCAGGCGCACCCAACCGCCCAGCATCGGGTCTTCGCTGAGGACCTCCTCTGCTAAATTGTGGTTCTTCAGGTCGCGGTCAAGGAATTCGGCGACAGCCGGTGCGGCGTCCTCGGGCGAGGTCGGCCAGGTCACATGCAGTCCGGAGCCGATGCGGTCTACCGTCCCCTGCCAGTCGTCGAGCAGGTCGGGCAGGTAAACGAAGGCGCGCGGGAAATCGCGCGAATGGTATTCCGCGTCCAGTGCATGGCGCAGCCAGATCAGCAATGCCTGCGATATCGGCAGGCCGTCGCGCAGGTGCAGCGAGCGGGCGACCTCCATGGGATGGCGGAACGGCAGGAGGACGGCGATGCGATAGCCGATGTGCTGCGCCACCGGAAGCCAGATCGGCGCCAGCCGGCAGTGGCGCGGATCCTTGATGCAGATGGGCGAAGCGTCGCCGAATTCATTGTGCAGGACGTCGGCGACCGGCTCTTCGTAGATCCCGGCGATGCGTGAAAAATCGACCGCGCGCCAGTCGTCCCACGAACTGCCCGCGGCCGCCAGCATGTGCTCGCTGACGTCCATGATGGCGTAGGATTCGAAAAAGCCCTTGGGATTAGTCGGATGGCTGGCCATTAGCATCTGGGGCATGGTAACGCCCAGCGCCCCCAGCAAACCGGCCAGGGCCGACGTGCCGCTGCGATGCATGCCGAGAACGAAGATCGCCAGCTTGTCCGCCGCCACGCCCGCCCCGGCGCTCATCTGCGTGTGCTCGCCAGTCTCCATTTTATTCCGCACTCCCTAACCGTATCGCAGACACCGCAACAGATACTTGCCGTATTCACTCTTGCCCAGCGCTATCGCCAGGCCTTCGAGCTGACCGTCATCGATAAAGCCCTGGCGCCATGCGATCTCTTCGGGACACGCAATC
Organism: uncultured Asticcacaulis sp.; assembly: GCA_936940865.1. Taxonomy (GTDB): domain Bacteria; phylum Pseudomonadota; class Alphaproteobacteria; order Caulobacterales; family Caulobacteraceae; genus Asticcacaulis. The sequence goes on from CAKZJB010000097.1 coordinate 1,775, forward strand.
TTGAACCCCTGGCGCTTTTCCAGCACACGCACGAACTCTGCCGCGTCGAGCAGGCTGTCCGGCGTGCCGGTGTCGAGCCAGGCATAGCCGCGGCCGATCGGCTGGACCGCCAGCTGGCCACGTTCGAGATAGGTGCGGTTGACGTCGGTGATTTCATATTCGCCGCGCGCCGAAGGTTTCAGATTCGCGGCGATGTCGACCACCTGGTGATCGTAGAAATAGAGGCCGGTGATGGCCCAGTTCGACTTCGCCTTGAGCGGCTTTTCCTCGACCGACAGGGCCCGCATTCTGTCGTCGAACTCGACGACGCCGTAGCGTTCCGGATCGGAGACCTGGTAGGCGAAGACGCAGGCGCCCGAGGTCAGTTTGGCCGCGTCCTGCAGGAAGGCCGGCAGGCTCGGACCGTAATAGATATTGTCGCCTAGGATCAGACACGACGGCTCAGACCCCACGAAATCGGCGCCGATGATATAGGCCTGGGCCAGACCGTCGGGGCTGGGCTGCTCGGCGTAGCTTAGCGAGATGCCCCACTGGGCGCCGTCGCCCAACAGCTTCTGGAACAACGGCAGGTCGTGTGGCGTCGAGATGATCAGAATCTCGCGGATGCCCGCCATCATAAGGGTCGACAGCGGATAATAGATCATCGGCTTGTCGTAGACCGGCATCATCTGTTTCGACACGCCGATCGTCATGGGATGAAGCCGCGTGCCGGAACCGCCGGCCAGAATGATGCCCTTCATTGCGTTTCCTTGGCCCCGATCAGGACATCCAGGCAGGCATCGAGCGACGTCTGCCAGGAATCCAGGGTGAGAGAATAAACTCGACGGAGCTTCTCGCCGTCGAGACGTGAATTCGCCGGGCGCTTGGCCGGAGTGGGATAGTCCGAGGTCGAGATCGGATTGACCCTTGCGGCCTTGCGGCCGCGCGCGGCAGCGCCTGCGAAAATCGCCTCGGCAAACCCGGCCCAGGTCGTTTCGCCCTGCCCCGTCAGATGGAAGATGCCGCGTAAGTGGGGGTCCGGATCGGCAACGACGCGGCCGGCCACCGCCAGAAGCGCCCGGGCGATTTCCGGCGCGTAGGTCGGGCAGCCGTACTGGTCGGCGACGACATTGATCTCGTCGCGCGTTTCACCTAAGCGCAGCATGGTCTTCACGAAGTTGGTGCCGAAAGGCGAATAGACCCAGGCCGTGCGCAGGATGACGTGGTTGTCCGTCGCCTTTTCGATGGCCATTTCGCCCGACAGCTTGGTCAAGCCATAGGCGCTTACCGGCCCCGGCGTATCGGTTTCGACATAAGCGCCGTCCTTGTCGCCCGGAAAAACGTAGTCGGTCGACAGGTGCAGCAGGGGGATGCCGAGTTCGCCGGCCAGGCGGGCCAGTTCGCCCGGACCGTCGGCATTGATTGCCTCGGCCAGTCCGCGCTCACTTTCGGCCTTGTCGACGGCGGTATAGGCGGCCGAAGAGATGATGATGTCCGGCCGCGCCTCGCGCACCGGGGCCGCCAGCGTCTCAGGCCGCGACAGGTCGAATTCCGGCAGACCGAGTCGGACGACCTCAACGCCGGGCGTCAAGTCACCCAGACGCTGAAGCGACGTATCGACCTGACCTTCCTTACCGGTAACGAGGACACGCATGGTTTACGCCTTCGCCGGCTCGGCCAGGACGCCGAGGCGTTCGCCCGTATAGACCCCGCCGCGCAGGGGGCGCCACCAGGCTTCGTTGTCGAGATACCAGCGCACCGTCTTGTCGATGCCGCTGTCGAAATTTTCCTGCGCCTTCCAGCCCAGCTCGGTTTCGAGCCGCGTCGCGTCGATGGCGTAGCGGTGATCGTGGCCCGGCCGATCGGTCACGAAGGTGATCAGGCGGTCGTGCGGCTTAGCCGCAGGCCGCAATTCGTCCATGATCGCACAGATGCGGCGGACGACCTCGATATTGGTGCGCTCGTTGCGTCCGCCGACATTGTAGGTCTCGCCCGGCCGGCCTTTTTGGCAGATCAGGTGCAGCGCGCGGGCGTGATCCTCGACATAGAGCCAGTCGCGTATATTGGAGCCGTCGCCGTAGACCGGCAGGGGCTTGCCTTCCAGCGCGTTCAGAATGTTGAGTGGGATCAGCTTCTCGGGGAAGTGATAGGGGCCGTAATTGTTCGAACAGTTCGACACGACGACCGGCAGTCCGTAGGTCCGGTGCCAGGCCTTGGCAAGATGGTCGGACGCGGCCTTCGACGCCGAATAGGGCGAGGACGGATCGTAGGGCGTGGTTTCTTCGAACAGGCCATCGGGCCCCAGGGAGCCATACACCTCGTCGGTGGAAACGTGCAGAAAGCGGAAGGCGGTCCGGGCGTCGCCCGTCAGGTCGGCCCAGTAGTGGCGGGCGGCCTCGAGCATGGTGAAGGTGCCGATGACATTGGTCTGGACGAATTCACCGGCGCCGGTGATCGAGCGGTCGACGTGGCTTTCGGCCGCCAGGTGCATGATGTGGTCGGGACGGAAGCCCGCAATGGCTTCGACGACGGCCGCGCGGTCGCAGATATCGGCCTGGACGAAGCTGTAGAGGTTCGAACCGGCGACGGGCTCAAGCGAGCTCAGGTTCCCGGCATAGGTCAGCTTGTCGAGATTGAGGACCTGATGCCCCTCTGCGACCAGATAGCGCACCAGCGCCGAACCGATGAAACCGGCGCCGCCGGTGACAAGAATGCGCACTGTTCGAAATCCTTATACGCGTAGCGAGTTGAGCGAGGGCTGAACCCTGTCCTTGTCGGACAGGACCGCCGCGGCGAGGTCGATGGGCCAGTCGATGCCGATCTCGGGGTCGTCGAAAGCGACGCCGAAATCGTTCGCCTTGCTGTACGGATTGGTGACCTTATAAAATACCATCGTATCCGGCAACAGGGTACAGAAGCCGTGCGCGAAGCCTTCGGGCACCCATAGCTGCTCGGCACCCTCGGCGGTCAGGGTTTCGCCGACCCAGCGCCCGAAGGTGGGCGACCCGGGACGGATATCCACGGCGACGTCGAAAATGGCGCCTTGAAGGCAGCGGACCAGCTTGCCCTGGCCGAACGGCGCGGTCTGGTAGTGCAGGCCGCGGATCGTTCCCGCTAACGCGGACAGCGACTGGTTGTCCTGGACGAAGCCGACGTCCGCGATGTGTTCGCGGAACCACGCGTCCTTGAAGGCCTCCATAAAGAAACCGCGCGCATCGCCGATCACCTTGGGCCTGATAAGCGCCACATCGGGGATGGCCAGCCGTTTGAATTCCATATTTCCTCCGGCCCCACCGCCCTGTTATGCGGTGTAGACTTAACAAACCTGTCCCGTCGAGGCAAACGGCAATCGCAGGCTTCCCCAACCCATTTATTTGAAAAACAATCAATAATCGCGTTTTCTGTCCGGACTTTAAACGCTTAGGCCCGCGTCGGTATCGCGGCGCAGGCCCAGTGGATAGAAGCACGACCGATGCGCCGCGGCCGTGTGACGGCGGTAAAAGGCCGCGGCTTCGCGCGCATAGCGGGCGGCCTGGCGTGCATCCTGGTCGGGTTTGCGCGTCTGGCTTTCCTTGTGCAGCAAGGTCGCCTGCGGGGCGTAGACGATCTTCAGCCCTTTTTCGCGCACGCGCAGACACAGGTCGACATCGTTGTGCGTGATGGCGAAGTCGCTTTCGTTGAAACCGCCGAGTTCAGCGAACAGGTCGGCCGCGATCAGCAGGCAGGCACCGGTCACGGCATCGACTTCGCCCGCCGTGGCCAGCAGCGGATGCGTGTCCCACACCGCCTTCACCGCGCCGCGCCACGGATGGCCGGGACCGGGCAGAAGGTTTGACGCGATGCCTCCGTGCTGCAAGGCGCCCGATTCGTACAGCAGGCGCGCGCCGACGACGCCGGTGTCGGACCGCGCCGCGAAGCCCGTCATGGCCGACAACCAGGCGCCGTCGAGCGCTTCGATATCGTCGTTGAGAAAGAGCAGAAGGGGCTGAGACGCCAGGCCCGCGCCGATATTGCACAGGCGCGAGAAGTTGAACGGGATATCGTGGCGCGCCACGCGCACGTTCGGCCGGGCGGCCAGCGACGCCAGATAGTCGCGCATGTCGGCGTTCGTCGCGCCGTTGTCGATGATGACGATTTCAAGCGTCACCTGACGAATCGCATCGAGCGAGGCGATGCAGGCGCGCAGCAGGTCGACGCGCTCCTTGGTCGGGATGATGATCGACACCCCGCCCGTCGCCTCGACAGGTTCCAGAACCGGCCGCTCCGGGCGTTCGCGCAAAACCACCGCCTCCCCGCCGCCCGCCGCGACCATGGCGCGTGGACCGGGCGCGCGTTTCGCGGTCACCGTCTTCAGACGACCCAGGATGCGCGACGGATCGGACAGCAAGGCCGCCGCCTTGCCCGCGTAGAGGGCCAGCTTTTCGCCCCAGCCCATGCGCGCCAGTTCGAGCGAACCAGCTGTGTCCGTCACGGCCCGCAGCCAAGCGCGATACCGGCCCCTCGGGAGATCGACGGCCGTATCGCGTCCGGCACGGACGTAGAGCGCGGTGCGCTGATGGGTTACCGTCTCGACCAACTCGACTTCGTACACACCGGACACTGCCCTCAGAACGTAACTGCCATCAAGGTCGAGATCGCGCGCGGCGGGCGTCGCCGCCTCGCCGGTGGAGTCCGCCGTCCAGCCGTCCACAAGATCAAAGCCGCCAATCTTTAACGCTTCAGGCTTTTGCGATACGGTTTTCACGACCGGCACGATTCCCAACGGATTTGATATAGTGGCCTCATCCTTTACGTCCTTCGTGGCCGCCTGTCACCGCCTTGCCTTCGGCGTGCGCTTTCGCCTGCGGTCGCGCTGCTTTTCCGAAGCCGGGCCGCGTCCCTGTCCGGAAGGCCGCATCCTGGTCTCGGGTTATTTCAACGAAGCCCTGGGCATCGGCACGGCCGGCCGGCTGGTCGCCGACAGGCTGGAAAGCCTCGGCCACATGGTCGTGCGCGAGGACCTGCGACCGTCCGAGCGTGGCCTGTTGACGCGCCCGCCCGCCCCCCTTCCGCTCGAACGCGATACGCCGGTCTGGCTGATCGCCGCCAATCCGCCCGAGGCGCGCATGGCGCTGTTTTCGCGCGACGCCCGCGACTGGGGCCGGCAATACCGCATCGGCATGTGGCACTGGGAAAGCAGCCTCGCCCCCGCCGCCTGGGCCGGCACGGCGCGCTGGTTCCACGAGATCTGGGTTAGCAGCGCCTTCACCGCCGGCGCCGTAGCCGAGGCGCTCCGGCGCGCCGGCCGACACGAAGATGTGAAGAAGCTGCGCGTCCGCCCCCTGCCCGTCCCGGTGCCCCCGGACGTGCCGTCCCGCACCCCGGGGGCGGCCGTCGAGGTGCTGACCTTGTTCGATCCGCGCAGCGACTTCGACCGCAAGAATCCCATGGCGGCGATCGACGCGTGGCGCCTTGCCTTCCCGGAACCCGCCACCCACGCACGGCTGACCGTCAAGACGCTGACCGGCGCCGAGGCCTGGCCAGCCTTCGCGGAGCTGTTGCAGCGCACCGCCGGACGCCCCGACATCCGGATTCGCGCCGAGACCCTGTCCCCCGCCGACACCACCGCGCTGATCGCCAAAAGCGACGCCGTCGTGTCGCTTCACCGCGGCGAAGGCTTTGGCCTGACACTGGCCGAGGCGATGGCGCACGGTGTGACGGCGATGGCCACCGGCTGGTCCGGCAACCTTGAGTTCATGACGCCGGACAATTCGATTTTGGTGCCTTGCCGCCTCGTCCCCGCCAGCTCCCGTTATAACGGGCCCGACGCCCGATGGGCCGAGCCCGACACCGCCGCAGCGGCACAATCCTTGCGCGATCTGGTGGAAGATGCGGCCCTGCGGTACCGTCTGTGCCTGGCCGGACGAGCGGCCATGCTTAGACTGAGTTCCGAATGGAAACTTTGAGGAAGAGCTTGATTGTCAATTCCCCTGTGACGGCAGGGCAATGAGGGTTAACGGGAAGAATTTCCGATTAGGGATGCGAGGTAATCCTGGTTCCATCCAGCGAGTTTTCGGCGTGTTTTAAGGCTGTGTTTGTCGTTTGCAGTTCGCAGGAGATTGAGAGCGAAGTGTCGGACGACAGCCATATTCTTGGCGCCGTGTCCCTTTCGCAAGCGCGATTGGTCTTCATTGAAAATAACGTCAAGGACCCAGTGCAGGGCGTTTTCGATGCGCCAATGGCAGCGAACCGCCTCGGCGAGGTCGTGTGCGGAGAGGGGGCGGGAGGAGATGTAAAGGCGTGTCTCGTAGCGGCAACGGTCGGCCACTTCGATGCGTGTCTCGATCTTGGCGATGGTGGCGATGCCAGGGAAGCGATGCTCACCAGGAAACCGTCGCTCGCCGGTGAACCAATCAACATCGCGGGAAACGAAGACGCGCCGGTCTTCGATCCGGCCATGGCCTTTATCGAGGTCGGCGAAGACATCGAGGCTGTCCGGCGGGGCGTCTTTGAAGAAGCGCTCGATCTCGCCCTGCAACTGGGTCTGGTTGGCCTTGACCGCCAGGAGGTAGTCGGCGCCGTAGCCCCTGATCTCACCGGCAATCTTGGGATTGCAGCCGATGGCGTCGATGCTGACCAGGGCACCTTGCAGGCTGCCGGCCTCGGCCAGCTTGCCGAGGAGGACGGGAATGGCCTCGATCTCGTTGGACTTGGCTTGCACTGCCTCCTGGCCCAGCATCAGCCGCTCACGGGTGGCGAAGGCCGAGACCAAGTGCAGCGCCGCCTGGCCGGCCGGGCGATCGTGGGTGCGCCTGGAGGTCTTGCCGTCCAGAGCCACAAGCTCCGGCGCATCGGGCCGAAGTTCCCGCGCCCAGGCCATGAAGCAGGCCGAGAACAGTTCCGAGTCGATCCGGTTCATCAGGATGTTGAGCCAGCGTTCGCCCGGCACGCCATGCTCGAATGGCAAAAAGCTGCGCAGGAAATCCAGATGCGCTTCGCCCCAGGCCGCGATATCGTCAAAGTCGTCGCACGACGCGATCGAGCCGCACACCACCAACAACAACACCTCAGGCAGCGGATGCGCCACCCGCCACGGCTCTCGCGGATCAGTCACTTCCGCGAAATGATCCAGCAAACGCCGCAAACGCGGCTTCTCAAGCTCCAGGTCCATCAACAGGCTCCGACTCAGCATCGCAGCCTACAGAATCACGCTCTGCGCAATATGTCATTGCCGTTAACCTGAGTTCGTCGCCCTGCCTGTGACGGTGGGTCGCTTGTAATTCAGGCAAAATTGCGACAGTCTCATCATGTGTGACACCGCCCATGCCACACCCCATGACACATGGATAGTTCCAGCCCCAACGAACAGATGCCCAAAGCCAAGCCAGAACATGCCACCGATGCCTCCAACGATACGCCGGCAGCCCCAGCGGATACTCCGGTAAAAACCCGCCCCGCCAAAAAGGCTCCGCAGGCCGAGGCTGAAGGCGGCGCATCCGCGGACACCCGCGCGCCGGTCGGTCACGTCCTGAATCAGGGCACCGAGCCGTTCCACTGCCCGCAGTGGGTGGGCAAGGTCGCGGCCTTCGACATCGACTGTCCGGAGGACGGGCAGGAACTGGTCGTCAACGTGCAGTGCGGCCAGAAGGAACTTTACCTCTACTTCCCGTTCCAGGGCTGGATATATCTCGACGAAAAGCCGGTCTACGTCATCGAATTTTCACGCCCGTACGAGAACACGACCTTCGCCCTTCCCGTGGCCGCCAAGGGGCCTCACCGCGTGCGCATCGAGACCGAACTGTCGGGATGCCCCAAGGAACTGGGCCTGTCGGAAGACTTGCGTCAGCTGGCGGTACAGATCAATTCCGCCGTCTGGCGTCCGGCGACGCGCCCCGTGCCTTCTCGCTCCGCGCAGCTCCACTATCCCCGGCCACGCTACGAAGCGGTCAACAACCACGCCGAGATCAAGCCCATCTTCGTCATCGGCGCCTATCGCTCCGGCACCAGCATCTCGACCTGGATCCTGGGCCAGCACCCGAACATCACGCCGACCGAGGAAAACACCTTCCTCATCATGAAGTATTTCGCCAGCATCGCCAATCACGGCATCAATGGCCTGGCGACGGAAAGCTTCAACAAGATCTACGACCTGACGCTCCGGGACTACCTCCTGTCGGAAGGCGAGCACTTCCACCATTTCAGCCTGAAGGCGGCGCGCCAGCGCACTCATGCCAAGCTGCTCGATCAGTATCCAGCGGCAAAAGCGCTTTCGACCAAGGCTTCGCCCTGGTGCGCGGTGCCTATAACCCGAAGTCGCGCTGGGTCAACGGCACGCCGGAATACAGCACCATCGCGTCCGGCTTGCCCGACATGTTCCCGAACGCCCGCATGGTGTTCATGCTGCGCCGCCCCCGCGACGTCATCTCGTCGCTGATGCGCTTCGACGCAATGGGGCAGCAGGCCCAGAGCTTCGAGGAAGCCGCCTGGAACTGGGAAAGGCTGTCGCACGGCGCCTACCAGGCATATCAGAAGCTGGGCCCGGACACGGTCTTCTTCACTGACTACGAGCGGTTGAAGTCCGACCCCACCACGCTGATCCGCGAATGGTGGGAATTCCTGGAAGAACCCTATTTCGACAAGGCGATCGAAACGACGGCACGGCGGATCAATTCGTCGGGCGAGGCCGAGGCGGCGCCGCCGGTCGAAATCGACAATACGGCGCTCGACCGGCTCAACGTCATCTATGTCGGCATGTGCGCGGGCAAGCCCTTCGGCAGCCTGCCATGGCGCAAGGAACTGGCCCCCTTCGAAGCCGTGCGTAACGACGTGGTCAACCGCTTTACCCGGGTCATCACCGAGCCCGGCGCCTGACGCCGGATCCTGCCGTATCGAATTGTCATAAAATTGCGGTAGTGCACCTGTACTCCGGGCCGCGCTGTCCGGAAGGCAGCAAGGCCTCGGAGCGCGATCCACAAGGTATGGGCGCCGATCTGATTCCGCCAGGTCGCCCCGCGCTCCGACCTTGCTTGATTCTTTTCCGTTAGACATCTAACTTTTTTGCGACGCGGCGTCGGAAAGCCGAAAAACCGGCGTATAAGCGGTACGATCGAAGAGGTTTTCCATGTTCAAACGCGTACTTCCGGCCAGTCTCCTCCTCACAGTATCGCTGGTCGCGGTCGGCGGCTGTGGCAAGAAGGATGAAGCCGGCGCCAAAGGCCCGCGCGGTCCTGCAAACGTCGGCTACATCGCCGTGGCGCCGCAGCCGGTCGACCTTATCGCGGAACTGTCGGGCCGAACGTCGGCCTATCTGGTGTCGGACGTGCGTCCCCAGGTCGGCGGCATCATCAAGGCCCGGCAGTTCACCGAAGGCGGCGTTGTCGCGGCCGGCCAGTCGCTCTACCAGATCGACCCCGCCCAGTACCAGGCGGCCTACGACAGCGCGCTGGCGAACGAACAGCAGGCCCAGGCGGCCTACGACCTGTCGCACACCAACGCCCAGCGCGCCCAGCAGCTGATCACCATCCGCGCCATCAGCCAGTCGGATTTCGATACCGCCCAGGCCGACGAAAAGCAGAAGGCCGCGACGCTGGCCCAGACCAGGGCCGCCGTTGAAACCGCCAGGATCAACCTCGACTACACCAAGGTCACCTCCCCGATTTCCGGACGCATCGGCAAGTCGAGCGTGACGCCCGGCGCGCTGGTCACCGCAAACCAGACCACGGCGCTGGCGACCGTCCAGGATATTTCAAAGGTCTATGTCGACATTACCCAGTCGGCGACCGACATGCTGAAGCTCAAGCGCGCCATGATGGGCGGCGACCTGTCGAAGCCGTCTTCCGCCAAGGTTCAGCTGATCCTGGACGACGGCTCGGCCTATCCCCTGCCCGGCACGCTGGAATTCACCGACGTGTCGGTAAGCCCCTCGGCGGGCACGGTGACCTTGCGCGCCCTCTTCCCCAATCCCGACGGCCTGCTCATGCCCGGCATGTTCGTCCGCGCCCGCGTCGTCAAGGGCGTGGTCGACCAGGCCCTGATGGTGCCCCAGGGCGCCGTCACCATCGATCCCAAGGGCGGCGCCACGGTGCTGATCGCCGGCGGCGACGGCAAGGCCCACGCGCGCAAGGTGACGGCCGCCGAGATGATCGGCACGAAGTGGCGCATCGCGCAAGGCTTACAGCCCGGCGACAAGGTCATCGTCGAAGGCGCCATGCGCCTGAAGGACGGCGGCCAGATCAATGCCCGTCCGGTCCAGTCCGATGAAAACACCGCCGGCAAGACCGGCCAGGCTGCGGGACGCTAAGCCATGTTGTCGCGTTTCTTCATCGACCGGCCCATCTTCGCCTGGGTCATCGCCATCGTCATCATGCTGGCGGGCCTGCTGTCCATCCTCATCCTGCCGGTCGAGCAATATCCCCGCATCGCCCTGCCCCAGGTCACGGTCAACGCCACCTATCCCGGGGCATCGGCCAAGATCGTCGAGGATTCGGTCACCCAGGTGATCGAGCAGAGCATGACGGGCCTGGACCACCTGAAATACATGACCTCGAACTCGTCGAGCGGGCAGGCCTCGGTTACCCTGGTCTTCGAGGCCGGCACCGACCCCGACTTCGCCCAGGTCCAGGTCAACAACCAGGCGCAATCCGCGCTACGGCGCCTGCCGCAGGACGTGCAGACGCAAGGCCTGCGCGTCAACAAGGCGTCCGGCTCGCCGCTGATGGCCATCGCGCTCTATACGGAGGACAACAGCCAGTCGAACGCCGACCTCGGCGACTGGATCGCTTCGCACATGGCCGACCAGATCAGCCGCATCGACGGCGTCGGCGACACGCGCATCTTCGGTTCGCAGTACGCCATGCGCATCTGGCTGAACGCCGATGAACTGGCCTCCTACAGCCTGACGCCCGCCGACGTGATCAACGCCATCAAGGCGCAGAACACCCAGGTGTCGGCCGGCCAGATCGGCGCCGACCCGACGGGTCCCGACACGGCGCTCAACGCCACCATCACGGCGCAGTCGCAGCTCCAGACGCCGGCGCAGTTCCAGAATATCATCGTCAAGAACAGCGCCGCGGGCACGCCCGTCTACCTGCGCGACGTCGCCCGGGTCGAGCTGGGACCGCAGCAATACGGCAATATCGCCCGCATGAACGGCCACCTGGCCGCCGGCATCCAGGTGACCCTGGCCACCGGCGCCAACGCGCTCAAGACCGCCGACAAGGTCAAGGCCCTGATCAACCAGATCGAGCCGACCTTCCCGGCCGGCGTCAAATACGCCATCCCGAACGACTCGACCCAGTTCGTCAAACTGTCGATCGAGGACGTGGTCAAGACCCTCGTCGAAGCCATCGTACTGGTCTTCATCGTCATGTTCATCTTCCTGCAGAACTGGCGCGCCACGCTGATCCCGACGATCGCCGTGCCCGTCGTGCTGCTCGGCACCTTCGGCGTGCTGGCGGCGCTCGGATACTCGATCAATACCCTGACCATGTTCGGCCTGGTGCTGGCTATTGGTTTGCTGGTCGACGACGCCATCGTCGTCGTCGAAAACGTCGAACGCGTCATGCACGAGGAAGGCCTCAGCCCCAAGGAGGCCACGCGGCGGTCGATGGACGAGATCACCGGCGCCCTGATCGGCGTCGCCTCGGTTCTGGCCGCCATGTTCGTGCCCATGGCCTTCTTCGGCGGCACCCAGGGCATCATCTACCGCCAGTTCTCGGTGACGCTGGTGTCGGCCATGGTGCTGTCGGTCATCGTCGCCCTGATCCTGACCCCGCCGTTGTGCGCGACCCTGCTGCGGCCGCCCAGGGCCCACGAGGGCGCCTCGACCGGCGAGGAAGGCGAGGAGGACATCAAGGTCCACGGTCCCCTGTCGGCCTTCAACCGCGGCTTCCAGGTCTTCGCTCACCGCTACCAGATGGCGGTCAAGCGCATCATCAAGGCTCCGGCCCTGTTCATGGTCGTCTACGGCCTGATCATCGCCGCCCTGGTCGGCCTGGCCATGACCCTGCCGACCTCCTTCCTGCCGGACGAAGACCAGGGCCTTTTGACCACCATCGTGCAGTTGCCCGTCGGCTCGACCACCGACCAGACGACCAAGGTGCTGGATCAGGTGCAGAAGGTCTATCAGAAGGACAAGGCGGTACAGTACGTCTTCTCGATCGCGGGCTTCAGCTTCTCGGGCTCCGGTGAGAACCAGGGCATGGTCATCTGCCGCATGAAGGATTTCAAGGAGCGCGGCGCCGACGACATGAAGGTCTTCGCCGTCGTCGAACGCGCCAAGAAGCAGTTCGGCAAGATCCATAACGCCCTGGTCATTCCCACCATTCCGCCCCCTGTGCGCGAACTCGGCAACGCCTCGGGCTTCGACCTGGAAATCAAGGACATGGGCGGCGCCGGCCACGACGCCCTGGTCGCCGCGCGCGACCAGCTTGTGGCCATGGCCAACAAGGATCCGGCCCTGGCCAACGTCCGGGCCAACGGCCAGGACGACACGCCCCAGCTCCATGTCGACATCGACAATGCCAGGGCCGGAGCCCTGGGCGTCGCCGTCGGCGACATCAATTCCCTGCTGAGCACGGCGCTCGGCGGCACCTATGTCAACGACTTCATCGACCGCGGCCGCATCAAGCGCGTCTATGTCCAGGGCGACGCTCCATTCCGCACGCGGCCCGAGGACCTGAACCGCTGGTATGTCAAGAACAGCAGCGGCGACATGGTCCCGTTCTCCGCCTTCGGCACATCGAGCTGGACCTACGGCCCGCCGCAGCTGCAGCGCTACAACGGCACGGGGTCCATGGAAATCCAGGGCACCGCCGCACCCGGCCAGTCCAACGGCCGCGCCATGGAAACCATGGAAAAGCTGGTGTCGCAGTTGCCCGGCGACATCGGTTTCGAATGGACCGGCCTGTCGCTGCAGGAACAGGAATCGGGCCAGCAGGCGCCGGCGCTCTACGCTCTGTCGCTGCTCGTCGTCTTCCTGCTGCTGGCGGCATTATATGAAAGCTGGTCGATCCCGTTCGCCGTCATCCTTGTGGTGCCGCTCGGCATCTTCGGGGCCCTGCTGGCGACCTGGTTCCGCGGGCTGGACAACGACATCTACTTCCAGGTCGGCCTGCTGGCCACCATGGGCCTGTCGGCCAAGAACGCCATCCTGATCGTGGAATTCGCCAAGATCCTTCACGAACAGGGCCGCGCGCTCGTTCCCGCCACGCTCGAAGCCGTTCGCATCCGGCTGCGTCCCATCGTCATGACCTCGCTGGCCTTCACCTTCGGCATCCTGCCGCTGGCCTTGGCCAATTCCGCTGGCTCGGCGTCGCAGCACGCCATCGGCACCGGCCTGATCGGCGGGATCCTGGCGGCGACCTTCCTGGCCATCTTCTTCGTGCCGCTGTTCTTCGTGCTGGTGCAGCGCCTGTTCAAGCAGGACCGCCTGCCCCAGGACCTGGCCGAACGCGAAGCCCGGCGGGGGATCAAGTGATGAGAAAAATCGTAATCGCCCTCCCCCTGCTCGCCCTTTCGGCCTGTACGCTTGCGCCGAAATACGTGCGCCCGGAGGCGCCCGTCGCCACCAACTGGCCTGTCGCCACGCCCGAAGCGGCCTCTGCGCCCATCCGCTGGCGCGACCTGTTCCTCGATGCCCGCCTGCAGAAGACGATCGACCTGGCGGTCGGCAACAACCGCGACCTGCGCGTCGCGGTTCTGTCGATCACGCGCGCCCGCGCCCAGTACGGCATCGCGCGCGCCGACCTGTTCCCCGCGCTCGACGGCAGCCTGTCGGGATCGAAGAGCCATACGCCGTCGGCCGGCGACGCGCAGAGCTATTCCGCCAATCTCGGCCTGTCGTGGGAGCTCGACCTGTTCGGCCGCGTCCGCTCGCTCAACAAGGCAGCGCTGGAAAACTTCTTCTCAGCCCAGGAAAACCGCAACGCCGTGCAGATCAGCCTGATCGGCGACGTCGCCAACGCCTGGCTGAACCTCGCCGCCGACCAGGACGCGCTCAAGCTGGCGCAGCAGACCCTGCAGGCGCGCAAGGAGTCGTACGACATCGCCACCGGCCAGGCGAGGATCGGCACGGCATCCGACCTAGACCTCGCCCAGGCCAGGACCGAGTTTGAGAGCGCCCGCCAGACGGTGGCGCAGGCGCAGACCGCCATCGACCAGGACAAGGCCGCGCTGACCTTGCTGGTTGGCGCGCCGCTGACGGACGACCTGCTGCCCGATGGCCTGTCTGACACCGCCGTGGCGGCGTCTTTGCCGGTCGGCCTGCCGTCGCAGGTGCTGCTCGACCGTCCCGACGTACTGTCGGCCGAACACGATCTAAAGGCCGCCAACGCCGATATCGGCGCGGCGCGCGCAGCCCTCTTTCCGTCGATCAGCCTGACCGGCGCCACGGGCTCGGCCAGCAGCGCCTTGGGCGACCTTTTCAAGTCGGGCCGCAACACCTGGTCCTACGGGACGTCGGTCAAACAGTCGATCTTCGCCGGCGGCGCCAATATCAACGGCGTGCGCTCCGCGACGGCTTCGCGCGACATCGCCGTGGCCCAATACGAAAAGGCCATCCAGAGCGCCTTCCGGGACGTCAGCGATGCCCTGGCCGTGCGTGCCCGGATCGACGAGCGCCTGGATGCACAGGCCCAGGCGACAGACGCGGCAGCCCAGGCGTACCGCCTGTCGCAGGCCAGCTACAAAGCCGGCGCAGCCAGCTACCTGACCCTGCTCGACGCCCAGCGCACCCTCTATGCGGCGCAGCAGAGCCTGATTTCGCTCAGGGCGCTGAAGGCGTCGAACCTGGTGGCCCTCTACCAGGCCGTGGCCGACGACGGGAGCCTGTAATAAACAGGGGGGCGGCATGTTCCCCCCTGATTCTATTCGAAAATCTTTTCGATCGAGCCGGTAAGGGGCTCGCGCTTTTCCGCGCGTAAAGCGGCGTAAACGGTGGCATTGAGCGTTGGAATGAACACGAAAATCGCGGGCGTAAAAACCAGCATGGTTATCGCCAGCACCACATATTCGAACGCCGAATTTGGTCCGCTGCCCGTCATTCCCGCCAACAGCCCAATTCCGACCAGGCCAACGACCGAGATAACATAGAGCGATACGTTGACGAGCAAGTTGAATCCAAAAATACCCCACCGATGTCCCCTGGTCAGGACGCGGGACCGGGAAAATGCTCCGAATATTCCGGGCTTTTCTTCAATATAGGCGGGCACAGTGACCTGGAAGACGATGATGAATATTGTGCCCGGGATAACGAACAGCGCCCAGCCCACCAGGGCCCCCAGCAGCCAAAGCAGTCCGATCAGCAATACGGGGAAGGCATTGGCCACGCTGTTACGCATAACGGCTCCGATCTGGATCGGCTTGTTT
>CAKZJB010000098.1 GCA_936940865.1 uncultured Asticcacaulis sp.
AACACCAACATCGTCCGAGCGGCCCGCAAGACCGCCGAAAGCCTGCTGGCGCAGGGCAAGACGGTGAAGTTCTATCTGATCGGCAAGAAGGGCCGTGCGGTCATCGCCCGTCTCTTCCCCGGCAAGATCGTTCATCAGGTCGACCAGAGCCACATCAAGAACGTCGCCTTCGACGACGCCCGTCAGGTCGCTGACGACCTGATCGCGCGCTATGCGGCCGGCGAGTTCGACGTGGCGCATCTGTTCTTCGCCAAGTTCCAGTCGGCGCTGGTCCAGGAGCCGACCGAGCTCCAGATCATCCCGGTTCCGCTTGCGGCGGATACGGGCGCTGCGGCGACCGGAGCGTCGGCTGCGGTCGAATATGAGCCCGACGAGGAAGCGATCCTCACGGAACTGCTGCCGCGCAACGTCGCGATCCAGCTGTTCCGCGCGATGCTCGAGAACGCAGCGTCCGAGCAGGGCAGCCGCATGACCGCGATGGACAATGCGCCCCGCAACGCCGGCGACATGATCAACCGTCTGACGATCCAGTACAACCGGACCCGCCAGGCCGCGATCACCACCGAACTCGTCGAAATCATCTCGGGCGCCGAAGCGCTCTAACGAACCAGGCCAGCAAGGAAACCCAACATGGCTACCACCACCAACAATGTCGGGCGCATCAGCCAGGTCATCGGCGCCGTCGTCGACGTGACCTTCGATGGCGGCACCCTCCCCGCGATCCTGAACGCGCTCGAGACGAAGAACGGCGACAACCGCCTCGTCCTCGAAGTCGCGCAGCATCTGGGCGAGAACACCGTCCGCACCATCGCGATGGACGCGACCGAGGGTCTGACCCGCGGCCAGGAAGTCACCGACACCGGCTCGCAGATCCGCGTTCCGGTCGGCCCGAAGACGCTCGGCCGCATCCTCAACGTGGTCGGCGAGCCGATCGACGAGCGTGGTCCGGTCGGCGCCGAGACGACCGCCCCGATCCACGCGGAAGCCCCGCTGTTCGTCGACCAGTCGACCGAGACCAGCATCCTGGTCACGGGCATCAAGGTCATCGACCTGCTCGCTCCTTACTCGAAGGGCGGCAAGATCGGCCTGTTCGGCGGCGCCGGCGTGGGCAAGACCGTGCTCATCCAGGAACTGATCAACAACATCGCCAAGGGCCATGGCGGCACCTCGGTGTTCGCCGGCGTGGGCGAGCGTACCCGCGAGGGTAACGATCTCTATCACGAGTTCCTCGACGCTGGCGTCATCGCCAAGGACGCCGACGGCAATCCGACCCCGGACGGGTCCAAGGTCGCCCTGGTGTTCGGCCAGATGAACGAGCCGCCGGGTGCCCGCGCTCGCGTCGCCCTGTCGGGTCTGACGATCGCCGAATATTTCCGCGACGTCGAAGGCCAGGACGTGCTGTTCTTCGTCGACAACATCTTCCGCTTCACCCAGGCGGGTTCGGAAGTGTCGGCTCTGCTCGGCCGTATTCCTTCGGCCGTGGGCTATCAGCCGACCCTGTCGACCGACATGGGCGCTCTGCAGGAGCGCATCACCTCAACCAACAAGGGCTCGATCACCTCGGTTCAGGCGATCTACGTTCCCGCGGACGATCTTACCGATCCGGCGCCGGCCACCTCCTTCGCCCACCTCGACGCCACGACCGTTCTGTCGCGTTCGATCGCCGAACAGGGCATCTATCCGGCCGTCGACCCGCTCGACTCGACCTCGCGTATCCTCGACCCGCGCGTCGTCGGCCAGGAGCACTATGAGACCGCCACGCGCGTCCAGGAAATCCTGCAGCAGTACAAGGCGCTGAAGGACATCATCGCCATCCTCGGCATGGACGAACTGTCGGAAGAAGACAAGGCGACCGTCGCCCGCGCCCGCAAGATCCAGCGCTTCATGTCGCAGCCGTTCCACGTGGCCGAAGTCTTCACCGGCACGCCGGGCGTGCTGATGTCGATCGAAGACACGATCAAGGGCTTCAAGGGCATCTGCAACGGTGACTACGATCACCTGCCGGAAGCCGCCTTCTACATGGTCGGCACGATCGAAGACGCCATCGCCAAGGCCGAGCGTCTCGCTTCGGAAGGCAAGTAATCATGGCCGACAAGCTGCATGTGTCGCTGGTGACCCCCGAAGCCGAACTGTTCGCCGGTGACGTCGATCAGGTCGTGGCTCCGGGCGTCGAAGGCCAGTTCGGCGTCCTGGCGCACCATGCCCCGTTCATGACGATCCTCGCCGAAGGCGACGTGGTGGTGATGAATGACGGCAAGACGCGCGTCTTTCAGGTGCGTGGCGGCTTTGCCGACGTCAACGAGGACGGCATGACGATCCTGGCGGAACATGCCAGCGAGTACGGCGAAAGCGTCCACTGATACGGTAAGGGGTGCGGGGCCCGCGGCCCCGCGTCTTTGAATCAATAAAAAACCCCGCTCCGAGTGAGCGGGGTTTTTTATTGACCCGAAGCCGGGGTTCCGGCCTCCGCGTCAGCTTTCCGTCAGCAGTTCGAACCCACCATAGATCAGACGCTTGCCGTCGAAAGGCATGTTCATATTGGCCATACGCGGGTCGTCGCGCATTTTTGCAGCGCCGGCGTCGCGGGTGGCCTTGTCGGGCCATTCGACCCACGAGAAGACGACCGTCTCGCCGGGCTCCAGCTTGACGGCCATGGGGAAGGACGTCGTGGCGCCGTCGGGCACGTCGTCGCCCCAGAATTCCTTGACGCCGATGGCGCCGAATTCCTTGGCGATGACACCATAGTTTTTGGATGCGGCGATATAGGCGTCCTTCTTGTCGTTGGGTACTGGGATTACAAAACCATCGATGTAGGGCATCTGCGCCTCCATTTGCTTCGCGCACCGGGATTATGCCCGACGCGTGACGTCAGGTTTTGTCAGTAAGTTCGTATTCAGCGAACACGATATGTTTATGGGATATGCAGCCCGGTTCTCGCCACCACAGCTCCTGCGATCTGCTGGCGTGCGTCGTCGGACAGAGGGACATAGCCTTCGTCCGTCAAATGGGAGACCGTGCCGAAGCGCAAAGCCAGGTAGGCCAAAACCTTGACGGCAAAGTCCGACAACGGGAAAGCCAGCCGCGATTGCACATTTACGCCCTCGTCCAGCGTATCGAGATAGATCTTTGCGGCGATGCGTTCGTTCTCGGTTTCGAACGTATAGACGAGATAATTGTAGAAAAATTCCAGCGATCGCCCGTCGGGAGAGGCCATGAGATCGACATGGTGCGCAATATGTGGCGCAAGATCCTCGTCCTGATCTGACAGAAACGGCGTCACCGGATAATATTCCGGAACTCGGCAATGACCTTGCGGTAGGACTCGCGCTTGAAGTGGACGACGCGGTCGACCACGCGGTCGATATCGCACCATTCCCAGCGCGAAAACTCCTGCTCGTGGTGGGCGTTCAGGTCGATTTCGTCGTCGCGGCCGTTAAACCGCATGGCGTACCAGACCTGCTTCTGGCCGAGAAAATTCTTGCCGATCTTGCCCTGAGCCAGGACTTCGGGCGGGAAGTCGTAATAGACCCAGTCGGCCGTGCGCGCGACGACCTCGACCGAGCGGATGCCGGTCTCCTCGAACAGTTCGCGCAGGGCGGCGGCTTCGAGGTCCTCGCCCTCGTCGATGCCGCCTTGCGGGAACTGCCAGCTGTGGTCGCCGGTCATGCCGTAGCGGTGGCCAAGCCACACCTTGCCGTCGGCATTGAAGACGACGACGCCGACATTGGGTCTGTAGCCCTTTGGTTTTTCCGAATTCATCAGCGAGTCAAAGCAGAGGCGGGCGCCAGTTGCAAGCCCTTGGCATCCAGCGTCTGGGTCCAGCGGATGGCCACGGCCAGGGTCACCGGGTAAGCGAAGCCGGTTCCCAACGCCATGCCCTTTGACTTGGCCTGGGTTTCCAGGCCCGCCAGCTGCTGGGTAATGGCCTGGGCATTGATCTGGCTGTCGATGATGCGGTCGGCCGACAGGCGCGCCCAGGCGCCCGGCAGGCCGCGCGCCTGGCCGTCGTCGACGAAGGCGATGCCGCGGCTTTTAAGCGTCTGCATGAAGGTCGCCATGCCGGCCTTGTCCTTGAAGAAGGCGCCGCCCTGGTAGTTCGACATGGCGAAATAGCCGGTGGCGCGCGTCATCACCCAGTTCATCCGCGCCATCAGGTCGTCATTGCGCATATTGGCCAGAAGCGTCTGCGGGCCCGGATCGTTGTCGGGATAGTTGGTCGGCTGCATCGGCACTTCGATGATGACTTCGTGGCCGGCAGCGCGCGCCAGATCGATCCAGCCCTGCAGGTTCTGGGTATAGGGCACGAAGGACAGGGTCACCTGCGGCGGAAGGGTTTCGATGGCTTCCTTGGTGGCGCCTGGATTGATGCCCAGCCCGCCGACGATCAGCGCCACCATGGGCCGGCCGTCGCTCTTGAATGGCCGGGCATAGGCCGAGGCCGGCGACATGCCATTGGGGGCGACCTGTGGCAGGGGGCCGCCCGGCGTCTGCTGGACAAGGGAGGCGACGGGCGCGGGCGCCAGCGGCGACGGCGCGGCCTTGGGGCCGGCCTTGACAGGCGCGCTGGTGCCGTCGTCGTTCGGAAGCGTGATGATGGCGCCTTGTTGGGACGGGTCGGCCGACATATCCATGCCCGTTGCCGACGCATCCTGGAACATGCCCATGCTGTCGAGCGTGAAGGGGGGCTGGCCGTTGTGATTGGCGTCGGGCGTATTAATGGTCCGCGGTGCGTCCTTGGGCTTGTCGAGGAGGATGCGGACCGAGGGCGAGCCGGCGTCGGGATCGCCCGCCAGATTCAGGAAGACCACCAGGCAGACGGCGAAGGCCAGCATGGCCGAGGCCGGAGCCACATAGGGTTTCTTGAACAGTTCGACCGTCTTGTCGGCAAGCGCGCGCGGATCGAAGGTGAACTTCACCTTCGGACGCGGGGCGGGCGCGGGCGATGACGGCTTTGGCTTGGCGAACATGAACGAATTCCTTGCTCTATTCATGCCGTACTATGGTTAATAAACACTAACGCCCATTAAGGATCGGCGCATGAAAAAGCCCCGGCGACAGGCGTCGCCGGGGCTTCCGGAGGGGCTGGCTCGCGGCTCTTACTTCACGGCGCTGCTCGAAGACGAGGATGAAGCCGAGCTGCTCGACGACGCGCCGTCCTTGGCGGCGGCGCCGGGCTTGGTCTTGTTCTGGAAGCGCTTGCCGGGCTCGTCGACCAGCTGGGAGTCGGCCATGGCCTGGCCGCGCGGGTGAGCGGCCGCCAGCTTGACGTTGCCGCCATAGCTCAGCACGTCGATCGCGCGCGCCAGCTGGAAGTCGCCCGTCTTGGTGTCGTAGTTTTCCGGCGGCACCTCCTGCACGGCGTGCGGCGACCGGCGGGTCTTGCCTTCGTCGGCGTCGAGCGCGTTGGAATAGGCGGCCTCGGAGTACTGCAGCGCGGCCGTGGCGATGTATTTCGCCTGGTCCTTGGACTGCGCGACCTCCAGGTCGGGCTCGATGCCGGTCTTCTGGATCGAGCGGCCCGACGGCGTGTAATAGCGCGCCGTGGTCAGCTTGACCGCCCGGCCTTCGCCCAGCGGAATGACGCTCTGGACGCTGCCCTTGCCGAAGGTCGTCAGGCCGACGATTTCCGCGCGGTGCTGGTCCTGCAGGGCGCCCGAGACGATTTCGGCGGCAGAGGCCGTGCCGGGGTTGGTCAGGACCGTCATGGGCAGGCCGTGCAGCATGTCGCCCTTCTTGGCCTGGTAACGAATGATGTCGTTGGGATCGCGGCCGCGTTGCGACACGATCTCGCCGCCATCGAGGAACAGGTCGGCCACGGCGACAGACTGGTCGAGCAGGCCGCCCGGATTGTTGCGCAGGTCGAGGACAAGGCCCTTCATCTTTGGGTTCTTGGCCATCAGGTCGGCCAGGGCGTCATGCGCCTCCTGACCGGTGGTTTCCGAGAAGCTGGCGATGCGCAGGTAGCCGTAATCGCCTTCCATGCGCGCCTTGACCGACTTCACGGTGATGATCTCGCGCGTCAGGGTGACGTCGAACGGATCGTCCTTGCCGGTGCGCACCACGGTAAGCGTCAGCTTGGTGTTGGGCGCGCCCTTCATCTTGGACACGGCGTCGTTCAGGCGCATGCCCAGGATCGAGTTGCCGTCGATGGCGGTGATGTAGTCGCCCGACTGCAGGCCCGCGCGCTGCGCCGGCGTGTCGTCCATCGGCGTCTGGATCTTGACGGCGCCGTCCTCGCTGGTGACTTCCAGGCCGATGCCGCCGTAGGTGCCGCGGGTCTTTTCCTGCAGGTCCTTGTAGTCGTCGTCGTCCAGATAGTTGGAATGCGGGTCCAGGCTGGACAGCATGCCTTCCAGCGATGCCTTGATCAGCTTCTTCGGGTCGGTCTTGACGACATAGTCCTGCTGGACGATGGCCAGCACATTGCCGAACAGCTCAAGCTGCTGATAGGTATCCGAGCGCGGCGAAAACACCGGCTGGTTGGCATAGGCGACGGCGCCCAGCCCAAGCGCCAGGGCGGCGACGCCGCCCAGTACGTAATTCTTCATGCGTTCCTCTGGGGACGGGATACTCAAGGTAACCTCATATAACCGGTCGAGTATGGCGCATTCGGGGCCGGATAGGCCAGCGGTTTTTTAAACCTTGTTTTGGGCGCCACCCGCCCGGCACAGCGGCCGGATCAGTTCCTGGCCACCTGGATCGAGGTCGCCGGATTGACGGGGGTGTCCGAGCGACGCAGTTCCATATAGAGATTGACCTTCTTATCCGAAAGGTTGGGCATGCGTCCGACCGGTTCGTGGCGTCCGACCGTCTGGCCCTTTTCGACATAGACCCGGCCGATGCCGGTCAGCACGACGCGGAAATCGTGGCCGACATTGAGGATAACCACCTGGCCGTAGGAATCGACGGGACCGACGAATTCGACCTCGCCTTCCGCCGGCGCCGTCACCTGCGCGCCGGGCTGGGCGGCATAGGTGACGCCGCGCTGTCCGTTGCCGAAGTCGCTGACCTTGTCGCCCACGACGGGTGGCGACAGGCGATTGTCGTCGCCGCCGAGTCCCAGCAAGCCCTTGAGCGGCAGGGCGCCGCGCAGATGGTCCTCGCGCGCCTTCAATTCGACGGCCTGCGCCTCCAGCTGATCGGCCTGGCCAAGCAACTGGTCTTCCAGCGCCATCTTCTGGCGGATCAGGTCCTCGATTTCGCCGCGCTGCTTCGAAACGTCGCTTTCCGAGATGAACAGGGCTTCGTTCTGCAGGGCGGCCTGGCGGCGGATCGCCACCAGCTGGGCGTTCTGGTCGTAGAGCACCTTGGTGCGCTTTTGCAGCTCGGGCGTGATCTGGCGCATGATGATGGCGGCCAGTACGGCGTCGTTGGCGCGCCGCGTCGAGATGAACAGGGCCGGCGGCGGATTGCGAGTATAGATCTGCAAGGCGGACAGAAGCCGCGCCTCCTTGGCGCGCATGATGGTCAGCCGCCGCGTGATATCGGCCTCCTGCAGGTTCAGGGTCTCGAGCTTGGCGCGGTAGATGGCGGCGCGGGTCTCCGACGTGCCCTGCTTCCTGGAGATGTCGATGATGCGGTTGCGCAGCTCTTCGATCTCCTGGCCGATCTGGCGGGCGGTCTGGCGCGTCGCCTCGCTCTTGCGCTCGTCGGCGCGGCGCTGGGCGGACACATTGTCGAGATCGTCCTGTTCCTGCGGCGTCAGGGCGCGGGTGCGCTGCTGGGCATCGCCGTGCTGGCCGAAAGCAAGCAGGGCAAGGCAAAGCGTAGTCAGGACAAGGGGTAAGCGGCGCGGCATGGGCCTTCAACTTTAGCCCGCTTTGCCACGGGCGACAACGAAGTTGCGCTTGCCTGGAATCACGTTTAGGCGTTTTCTCGAATTGTCTCCCGGGTGGGTGGCCGCCCCTGTTCTGCACGAGTGTTTCCGCCATGGATAGCCTGCGCAAGGCGTTGTTCCGCGCTCTTTCCAAATCGCATCTGCCCATGTTGCGCAGTGCGCTCAGCCTCGGTGTTTCGCTGGCCTACGAGCCGGGCGACCCCATGCCGGTCTTTCACGCCGCGCTGTCCGGCGCCCATGTCGACGTTGCGGTCCTGCAAACCCTTGAGCAGGCGGGCGCCGATCCCGCGACCGTCGACGCTCGCGAAGGCGCGTCGGCCCTGCACCTGGCGGTTGCTCTGCCGGACGCCCGCGTCCTGGAGTGGTTGCTGTCGGAAGGGCTGAATGTCGATGTCCAGACACACGACGGTGAAACGGCACTGATGCGGGCGGCGCAATTGCCGGCTCTGGAAGACAGCGATCCGGCTATGGCCGAGCGGGCCTTGCGCGATGCCCGCGTCCTGATCGCCGCCGGGGCCGACGTCAATGTGGCGGACGAAGACGGCCGCACGGCGCTTCACTATGCGGTCGAAGCGGGCGCCGCAGAGATGGTTTCGCTGCTTCTGCTGGCCGGGGGCGACGGCGATATTGCGGATTCCGCCGGCGATACCCCGCTGCACATCGCAGCGCGGGAAGGCCGTGACCTGATCGCCCGCGACCTTCTGGCCAACGGCGCTGACGCCAGGGCCATCAACGCCGTGGGTTTCTCGGGGCTGCATATCCTGGCCGAAAAACAGGGCGTGGAAATGACGCCGGCGCACCTGCGCCTGGCCGATGCCCTGATCCGCGCCGGCGCCGACCTGACCCAGGCCGACAATCGCGGCTATACGCCGCTGGTCGCGGCCGCGGCGGCTGGCAATATCCCGATCGCCGCCGTCTTTGTTGCCCACCATGCCGATGTCTCGGCCGACTCGTCGGCCGCGCTACGGCTGGCGGTGCTGTACGAAGACAATGACATGACCGACCTGTTGCTCAAGGCGGGGGCGGAAGCGGATCTCGCGGCCGGTCCGGACGAAGAACGGCCGCTGCATACGGCGGCGCAGGAAGGCTTCGTCCACGGCATCCGCGTCCTGCTCGACCATGGCGCCGATATCGAGGCGCGCAATATCGACGGAGAAACGCCCCTGCTGATCGCGGCGCGGCGGCAGAAGTACGGCGCTGTGGCGCTGCTGATCGAACGCGGTGCGTCGCTGCGGGCCGAAGACCACTACGGCTGTACGGTTCCGATGCTGGCGGCTCAGCGTCGCGACGCGCACCTCGCGAAACTGCTGCAGAGCCGGACCGTCGAAGAGCCCCTGCTCGTTCAGTCGCGGTGATAAGGCAGGCCGGCGAGGATCGTTACCGCCCGGTACATCTGTTCGGCCAGCATGACGCGGACCAGGGCGTGCGGCCAGGTCTGCGGCCCGAAAGCCAGAGCAAAGGTCGCCTGTTCACGTAAACCTGGATCCAGGCCGTCGGCGCCGCCGATCAGAAAGGTGACACGCCGCTCGCCGCGATCCTTATAGGTTTCCAGCCTGCGCGCTATGGCGCGCGACGCCAGCTGTTCGCCGCGCTCGTCGCAGGCAATGAGAATTCCGCCGTCGAGTGCCGCGCGGATGGCTTCGGCCTCGGCGGCCTTAAGCTGTTCGGAAGTCAGCGATTTGGCCTTCCTGGCCTCGACCTCGACCAGATCGGCGGGGCCGACGCCGAGCGGCCGGCCGGTTTGGGTGGCGCGGGAGAGATAGTCGCGCGTCATCGCATTTTCGGTCGTATTGCCGAGCCGCCCGACGGCGCAAAGGGTCAGTTTCATCCGGCGTAGAGCGTCTTCAGCAACTGTTCGCGTGCCGTCGTCATGCCGATACGGCAGCGCAGATCGAACGCTCCACCGGTATCTTCGCTTCTCGCCATGGCGGCCGCGCGGCAGGTCTGAATGGCCTCCTTCACCCAGGCGTCATGGGACAGGTCGAAGCTGGCCGCATAAGACGCCCCGGCTGGAAAATGGCTCCTGATCGCGGCGATGGTCGTGTCCAGCGACTGGTTCGCCGCATTGAGCCGGGTTGTCAGGCAAGCGATCTGCTGATCGCCCGTCTTTAGGGCACAGGAATCGATGGGCTTTATGGGCTTCAGCGCGTCGGCATGAACAGTGCCGGCCAGAAAAAGGACCGAGCCCGCGGCCGCTATCGAAATCACACGCATGTCAGCCCCCCTGGAGCATGTTTCGACGAAAAGCCCGAAGCGGATTGCCGCTCCGGGGCCTGAACATTACGACATCGCCTGGCCGGATGGCGACAGCGACCAGATTTTCTCAATATTGTAGAAGGCGCGGACTTCCGGACGGAAAATGTGCACGACGACGTCGCCGACGTCGATCAAGACCCAGTCGCACGCCGGCAGGCCTTCGACCTTGACCTTGCCATAGCCGGCGTCCTTCAGCGTACGCAGAACGTGGTCGGCCAGCGCACCGACGTGACGGTGCGAGCGCCCGGATGCGATGATCAGGGTGTCGGCGACCGAAGACTTGCCTTTGAGGTCGATGCAGACGATGTCTTGGGCCTTGTCATCGTCGAGCTTGTCGACGATCAGGGTTTCCAGCGCCATGTCGATGTGCCCTTCGGCCTCCCCTTCGGCCATTGGGCTGCCCTGAAGCGTTTCAGGGGCGGTGTCCTCGATATGAGGAGCGGGTTTGGGCGCGCCTTGCGCGGGTTGCAGAGACAGGGTCAGGGTTCCTTTTGCGGCGACGCAGCCTGAAGACTATCCAGCCCCGGCGCGCCTACTAGACAGCAATGGTACCACAGATGTGGTCTTGGGTCATCCCTCGTTGAAGGGCGGTGCCGAAATTTTGAAATCAGCTGCTTTTGGGACTTAGCCGTTGCGCCCGGATCGCCGTCGACGAATGGCTGTGCAGCGGGCCCTTGAGATAGCTCCACGCGGGCGCCTCGGCGAAGGGCAGGATGTGGCCGGCGCGTTCGGGGCGGCGGAAGCGGGCGAAACGCTTGGCGGCCGGCGACAGGCGCGCATTGAGAAGCGCCCCCGGCCGCGATACGACGGCGACCGGCACCATGTGCATTATCTGTACCCAGCCGCGCCAGCGATGGAAGCTGGCCAGGCTGTCGCCCCCCATGATCCAGACGAAATGCACGCCCGGATAACGGGCCTTCAATGCCCTGAGTGTATCCAGCGTATAGGTGGCGTGGATATGCGTTTCGAAGTCCGAGACGATGTCCTTGGGGCCGGCGAAGGGCCTGACCTCGGCGATGCGCTGGGAAAGCGGTGCTGTGTCGGCTTTGCTTTTCAAGGGGTTCTGCGGCGATACCAGCCACATGACGCAGTCGAGCCCCAACCGCATGCGCGCCGTTTCGGCGACGTGGCGGTGGCCTTCATGCGCCGGATTGAACGAGCCGCCGAACAGGCCGACCTTCATGCCGCGTTCCAGGTGCAGTCCGGTGCGCAACGCCCCCGAACGTACCGCAGCCGCCATGGGCGCCAGGCCGGCAAACCACATCAGCGGCCTCCCGTAAGACGCAGAAAAGGCAACGGCCCCCGGACGATCACTAGGCGTTGTCCCAGGGGTTGTAGCCGCCGGACGCCGCCGGGGTGTCGTCCTCGCCGTGCGGCGCCTTGCCGGAAATGGTCTCGAAGGCGGCAAACAGAAGCTCGCGCACGCCTTCGCCCGATACGCCGGAAATCATGTGCGGCGTCTGGCCAGAGGCGCGTTTGATTTTTTGTTTCAGGCTCTTGCGGGTATCGGCGTCCAGCGCGTCGATCTTGTTGATAGCGACGATTTCCGGCCGGTCGGCCAGGTCGACCCCGTGCTCCCGGCCATAGGTTTCCAGTTCGCGGCGGATGACCTTGTAGGCTTCGACCGGGTTGTCCTGTGTGCCGTCGATCAGATGGATCAGCACCTTGGTGCGCTCGACATGGCCCAGGAACTTGGTGCCGAGCCCGAGGCCCTCCGATGCGCCTTCGATCAAACCTGGAATGTCGGCCAGGACGAAGCGCTGTTCAGGGCCCAGGTCGATGACGCCGAGATTGGGCGTCAGCGTCGTGAAAGGATAGTCGGCGATCTTGGGCTTGGCGGCCGATGACGCGGCCAAAAAAGTCGACTTGCCGGCATTGGGCAGGCCGACCAGACCGGCATCGGCGATCAGCTTCAGCCGCAGCCAGATCCAGCGTTCCTCCCCCTCCTGGCCCGGCAGGGCGAAGGTCGGGGCCTGGTTCACCGGACCCTTGAAGCGCGTATTGCCCCAGCCGCCATTGCCGCCGCGGGCCAGAAGGAAGCGCTTTCCGGCCTCGTCGAGGTCGACGATCACCTCTTCCTGGTCTTCGTCGAGCACTTCGGTGCCGACGGGGACGCGCAACACCACGTCCTCGGCATTGGCGCCGTGCATCTGCCGGCCCTTGCCGTGCTCGCCGGTCCTGGCCTTGAAGTGCTGCTGGTAGCGATAGTCGATAAGCGTGTTCAGGCCTTCGACGGCCTCGATCCAGACGTCGCCGCCCTTGCCGCCGTCGCCGCCGTCGGGACCGCCGTTCGGGATGAACTTTTCGCGCCGGAACGATACGCTGCCTGCGCCGCCGTTGCCCGAACGGATATAAATCTTGGCCTGGTCGAGAAATTTCATAGTCGGATTGTCTTGGAGGAAAGTGTCCGCAAGATCAATGATCTTGTGTGGAGTGAAACAAAAGAGCCTTCCCGCCGGGTGTGCGGGAAGGCCGAATTAAGGGGCTCCAACGGCAACTTTGGTTGCCGTTGGCAAGGGCGCCACACTTTCGTTCTTTGGCCGCCGCGCATGTTTGCGCGAGCCATGCGGCGTTTGAGCTGCTTAAAGAATACGGATCATATGCAGGGCCAGGTGCTCGCCTTCGCGCGCCAGCGAAGTCTCCATCGTACGGCGGCCGGTATAGAGGAAGTCGGCATTGACCAGCAGGTTGCCCGACGCTTCGTTGTCGGCGAAATGCGCTGCGTGGATAACGCGGTGAACTTTACGCTTCTTGACCCAGCGCAACAGGGCGTCGACGGCCTCAAGCGCATAGCCGCGCCCCTGGAAGGCCGGGGCGATGAAGACGCTGAGGTTCGGACCGAAACTGTGCAGGCCCGGGCCCTTGCCGCACGCCTGGCGCGTCAGCGAAATCAGCCCGACCATCTGTTCGTCCTCCAGGCGGATGGCCCAGTAGGTCAGCTTCGCCGCGCACATGTCGGCCAGCAGCTTTTCGGCGTCCTCGCGCGGCAGCGGGTGAGGAATAGCGTGCGTCATGCGCGCCGAATTGTGGTCGGAAAACACAGCCATCAGGGCGTCAAGGTCGCCCGGTTTGAGCGGTGTCAGGCTCAGCCGGGTGGTTTCGATGCTGATCTGCTCAGGCGGCACGGCGCCGGCGCTATGCCGGTCGATGTCGTTGCGCGGTATCATTGCTCATCTCCTTCGTCCTCTTAAGAGGACTGCCCTTTGATCCGGCGCAGTGGTTTTATTTGCCGGTTTGGGCCTATTTAGGGTCGAACTGTGTCAGTTCGAGCCCTGGTGCGGATTGAGCGGGATCACATTTTCTCAAGGGTGGTCTAAGGCCTTAATCCAAATGCGAAAACGGGAGCCCGGAAAAATCCGGACTCCCGCTCAAATCTTTCGGTCCGGATCGGCTGTTTGTACAGACACGATCCGAAAACCTTGGGACCGTGTTATTCGGCGGCTTCGGCCGCCGGGACGATCGACACGTAACAGCGATTGTCACGCTTCGTCGTAAACTTCACCTGGCCTGTCGCCGTGGCGAAAAGCGTATGGTCGCGGCCGAGGCCGACATTGGTGCCTGGCCAGAACTTCGTGCCGCGCTGACGGACGAGGATGTTGCCCGCGAGGACGTTTTCACCGCCGAAGCGCTTTACGCCAAGGCGTTTGGCCTCTGAGTCGCGGCCGTTGCGCGACGAACCGCCGGATTTTTTGTGTGCCATGGGAGGTTACTCCTTAAATCTGGGTTCTTACGCTTCGTCCGAAGCGGCTTCAGCAGCCTTCTTCTTCGGAGCGGCCTTCTTCTTCGGGGCCGGAGCGGCCTCTTCGGCCACCGGAGCGGAAACGACGGGGGCTTCGACGGCAGCGGCCAGGCCGCGGGGCGCCAGGTTACGGGCGCGGGCGTCGAGTTCGGCCTTCGTCGTCAGCGAGACGGTGCCGTCCCATTTGGCCGACTTGCCGGCGCCGGCAATGGCGGTGACGCGCAGGACGCTTTCCAGCTGGCGGTGACCGCGCGTACGGCGGTAGCCCTGGCGGCGGGTCTTCTTGAAGATGCGGACCTTTTCGCCCTTACGGGTTTCGATCAGCGTGGCCGAAACCGTCGCGCCGTCGACCAGCGGGGCACCGATCACGGCGCCGGCTTCGTCGCCGAGCATCAGGACTTCGTTGAAGGTGACGGCAGCGCCGGCTTCGCCTTCCAGCTTTTCGACCTTGATCAGATCGCCAGCCGCGACACGGTATTGCTTACCGCCTGTTTTGATGACCGCGTACATGGTCAAGTGCCTCACAGATGGCGCAGGCGTTAGGGAAGCAAGCTTCCGGATGACCGCGCGAGAAATGGAAATACCGCCCCGTGGAGCAAACAGCCCCCGGGCGAGAGGGCGCGACTTATACAGGGATATGCTATTGAGTCAACGCCCGAGCCGGCATTTCCGTCAATTATTGTTCCTTATGCGGCAGCCTTCTCAACGACGCCCGCGTCGAGCGCGGCAAACAGGCGGGAGAACAGGGTCTTTTCGAGCTGTTGCGCGCTGTCCAGCGCCGCGGCCGTGTCGAAACCGATCTCGTCGAGGCGTGCGACCATGTCAATCAGATGCTTGTCTTCCTCGGCGATGATACCCTTGAGCGGCAGGGGGTAGCCTGCCGCCAGCAGTGCCTGTTGATAGAGACGGTAAACCCAGATGGCGCGCAGTTCGATAACCAGCGAGACCCATAGATAACCGGTCTCCGCATGGTCATGGCCAAGATCCCGCGTCAAACCGGCATCAAGCCGGCCGAAATAGAGCTTGCCCGGGCCACAGGCCAAAGTCTCGGCATCGGAATAGCCTTCCAGCTTATGCCCGGCCAGCTTTTCGGCCTCGCGCTTGAAGAAGAAGGCGTGGCGCGTTTCCTCGGCCAGGTGCTTGAGGATGTCCTGGGTCAGGATACCCTTCATCTGCGACAGCATGATCTTGCGGCTGCCGATATGTTCCAGCAGCGACAGCAGGTTCAGAAAACGCGTATGGGCCTCGGGTTGGGCGATGACCGTGCGCAGGAAGGTGGAAAAGGGCGCTTCCAGGTCGCTATTCAAGCGTTCCGTCGCGGACAGCATCGAGGGCGCGGTCAAGGGTAGTGACGATGACATCCAGGTCTTCCCGGCTAAGGCAATAGGGCGGCAGCATATAGAGGGTTTGGCCGAGAGGACGCAACAGGACTCCGTGATCCAGGCTGAAACGATAGAGCTTCGGCCCGATCCCCGACAGGTAGCCGGGATCGTCGACCCCTATGTCAAAGGCCATGATGGTGCCGGTATGGCGGGGGTTCACCACGTCCGGCCGCGCGGCGAAGTGCCGCAAGGCTTCGGCCTGCCAGGCGTGGAGTTGCCGGATGCGGTCCATGACCGGCTCTTCGTCCCACAGGGCCAGCGACGCATTGGCGGCGGCGCAGGCCAGCGGGTTGCCGGTGAAGGACGACGAATGGAAGAAGGTTTTCGTCCGGTCGGGGCTGTAAAAAGCCTGGTAAATCTCTTCCGTCGCCAGCGTCACGGCCAGCGGCAGGTAGCCCGAGGTCAGGCCCTTGGACAGACAGACGATGTCGGGCGTGATACCGGCCTGGTCGCAGGCGAAGCGCGTGCCCGTGCGGCCCCAGCCGGTCATGACCTCGTCGGCGATGAACAGCACGCCGTGGCGGCGGCAGACGGCATGCAGTTCGCGCAAAATCTCAGGACCATACATCAGCATGCCGCCGGCGCCCAGCACCAGGGGCTCGACGATCAGGGCGGCGATATCGCCGGCTTTCGCTAATTTTTCAAAGGCTTCGAATGTCAGATGTTCCTGGCCTTTGTCCGGGAAAGGCAGGCGGTGGACATCGAACAAAAGCGGCTCATAGGCGGCGTTGAAGACGCTCTTGCCGCCGACCGACATGGTGCCGACGGTGTCGCCATGATAGGCGTGCTCGAAGGTCGCGATGCCGGAGCGCGGGCGGCCTTGGTGTGTGAAATAGCCCAGCGCCATCTTGAGCGCGACCTCGACCGCCGTCGATCCGCTGTCGGAAAAGAAAACGCGGGTGAGTTCAGGGGCGGTGATTTCGATCAGCTTTGCCGCCAGTTGCTCGGCGGGTTCGTGGGTGAAGCCCGCGAAGATGACCTGGTCGAGGCGGCCAAGCTGTTCCTGTACGGCCGCGACGATACGGGGGTGGTTGTGGCCGTGGATATTGACCCACCACGACGATATGGCGTCGATGATGCGCTTGCCGTCCTTCGTATAAAGGTACGCGCCTTCGGTGCGCTCGACCGCGACCTGCTCCGGCATCAGGGCGTGCTGGGTGAAGGGATGCCAGATGGCGCTCAAGCGAAGTCCTCCGGGCGGAAATGGCCGGCGAAAGCGGTTGTCAGGGCCGTGGCATCGATACGTTCGAACCATGGCAGGCGGCCCAGCACCCGCGCACCCGACAGGTCGGCGATGGTGCGGATATTGTCGGCATTGTCGCCGCCGATAAACAGCAGTCCGTGCAGGGGGATATTGCGGGCGCGCAGGGCCTCGACCGACAGAAGCGTGTGGTTGATGGTGCCAAGGCCGGTGCGGGCACACAGGATCACCGGCGCGCCCCAGTGCCTGAACAGGTCGATCTGCAGAAGCTGGCGCGTCACCGGCACCATCAGCCCGCCGGCGCCTTCGACGATCAGCGGGCCGTCGATCTGAGGCAGGTTGAGCCGGTCTATTTCGATCTCGACCCCGTCGAGCTCGGCCGAACGGTGCGGCGACAGGGGTTCGGTCAGGACATAGGCTTCGGGCAGGAAGCGATCGCCGGGCAGGCCGGTCAGCGCTTTGACCGTGGCGGTATCGGTGCCGTCATCGGTGCCCGACTGGATTGGCTTCCAGTAATGGGCACCAAGACCCATGGTCAGCATGGCGGCCGCCGCCGTCTTGCCGATGCCGGTGTCGGTGCCCGAGACGATAAAGGCGCGGGTCATGCGAGTGTTCCCCGCACCAAGGCCCGAGATCGAGCGAGAACGTCTGAATTATTTTCGCCCTCCCCATTTATGGGGAGGGGGGACCGCCGAAGGCGGTGGGCGGGGCACTTGGGTCGAGATAACGAGCGAAGATGCGTGAGGTTTGCGAGCGCAGGCTTGAGTTTGGCGTTGCCAGTTCGGCTGGTA
>CAKZJB010000099.1 GCA_936940865.1 uncultured Asticcacaulis sp.
TCGTCTGGGATGCCGCGACCCACACCCTCTACTGGGATCACGACGGCGCAGGCGGAGACGCGGCCATTGCCATCGCGACCTTCAATGGCGGGGCGACGGTTACCGCATCGGACTTCCACTTCGGCTAAAGCTGAGGTACCCTTTCAAGCCGTGTCCGGGTTACACCGGGCACGGCTTTTTATTTATGGCCGAAACAGGGGGACGCATGAAAATCCTGATGCTCCATCAGAACATGCCGGGACAATTCAAGTATCTTGCCCCCGCCCTTGCCCGTGCCGGCAACGAAGTGGTCTTCATCACCAAGCAGAAAACCGTCGAGATTCCCGGTGTCCGCAAGATCATCTACGAACCGCACCGCCAGGTCCGCGCCGGCACCCACCATTACATGCGGCTCTTCGAGAACGGCATCCTGCACGGCCAGCAGGTTGCGCGCATGTGTCAGCAACTGGCGGCTGAACGCTTCGTCCCGGATATCGTCATCGCCCATCCGGGCTGGGGTGAATCCCTGTTCGTCAAGGATATCTTCCCGCGTTCGCCCCTGATCAACTACTGCGAATTCTATTATCAGGGCCATGGTGCCGACATCGGCTTCGATCCGGAAAAGCCGGTTGGGCTGGACGATCTGTGCCGCGCCCGCGCGCGCAATGCCCACTTGCTGCTGAGCCTGGAAGCCTGCGACCGCGGCTGGAGTCCCACGGAATGGCAGAAATCCCGCCACCCCAAGGAGCTGCAGCACAAGATTTCGACCATATTCGACGGCATCGACGTCAATACCGTAAAGCCCGATCCGCGGGCCCGTTTCGCCCTGTCCGATGGCCGCGAACTGACGGCGAAGGACGAAGTCATCACCTATGTCGCGCGCAATCTCGAGCCCTACCGTGGCTTCCCGACCTTCATACGCGCCCTGCCGCGCCTGCTGAAGGCGCGCCCCAAGGCCCAGGTCGTCATCGTCGGCGGCGACAACGTTTCCTATGGCGCCGCACCGGCCGAAGGCGGCACCTGGCGCGAAGTCATGCTCAAGGAAGTCAAGCTGCCCGAAGGGCGCGTGCACTTCATGGGACAGGTGCCCTATGCCAAATACGTCTCGCTGCTGCAGATCTCATCCGCCCACGTCTACCTGACCTACCCCTTCGTCCTGTCGTGGTCCTTCATGGAAGCCATGGCCGCCGGCTGCCTGATGGTCGCGTCGGATACGGCGCCGGTACGCGAAGTGCTGAAGCATGGCGAAAACGGCTACATGACCGACTTCTTCGATCCCGACAAGGTCGTGGACTCAGTCATCATGGCGCTTGAGGACAAGGACTCCGGGCGGTTGCGCGAGGCCGCGCGGGCCACGATCATCGGCAGGTACGACCTGGCCAGCTGCCTGCCGCGCCAACTGGCCATGATCGAGGCGGTCGCCGGCAAACCCGTGGTCGTCCCCCCCCGGCAACAACCCGCCGCGGAATAAAAAAACCTGTCCTGACAGTTGAACGGGGCCTTTCGTATGTCACGCCACGGCGTCAGTGCTCGTGGAACGAACGCCAGAAGGTCTCATTGATCGGTTCGAGCAGATAACCCAGCACCGTGCGCTTGCGCACCGGCACGACGACTTCGACCGGCAAGCCGGGGCGCACGACGTCGTTGCGGCCTCGCAGCCTGGCGAT
Source organism: uncultured Asticcacaulis sp. (assembly GCA_936940865.1). Lineage (GTDB taxonomy): Bacteria > Pseudomonadota > Alphaproteobacteria > Caulobacterales > Caulobacteraceae > Asticcacaulis. The sequence goes on from CAKZJB010000099.1 coordinate 1,647, forward strand.
CTTGGCCAGGCTTGTACTGCTGACCTCGATACGCGCCTTGTAGAAGGATTCGCCCGACTTCTGGTCCTGGAAGCTGTCCCCGGATACGTCGAGCACCTTGCCCGTCAGTTCCGGCATGTCGCGTTCGTGCATGGAGGTAAAGCGAATCTGCGCCACCTGGCCGGCCCGTATGTCGTCACCATCCTGGGGCGAGACATAGGCTTCGATGACCAGCGGCGCGTTTTCGGGCACCACGTCCATGATCTTTTCGCCCGGCGTAATAACCGCGCCTTCGGTGGTCGTGATCAGCCCCATCACCTTGCCGGTCGCGGGCGCGCGGATTTGGGTGCGGTCAAATTCCGTTCTGGCCGCGCCTAGCATAGGCAGGATATTGGACAGCTTCGCCTGGGTGTCGCGCAGCTCGGTCACGATGTCCTGATCGTTCTGCCGACGCAGGGTGACGGCGCGCATCTGGCTCTCGCTGATGACCGCGCTGGCCTGGGCGACACTGGCGCGCAGGGCGCCGTTATCGCCCTGGAGACCGGCCAGGCTGCTCTCCAGGCTGCGGACCCGGGTCGTCGGCGCGAAGCCCTTCTCGTTCAGCGACTTGACGCCGGCCAGTTCGTCACTGGTGAGCTGCTGCTGCTTCTGATTGGCTGCCAGACGCTGCTGCGTGCCCTGGATGGTTTCGCGCGACTGCGCCTCCTGCTGCGCCAGCACCGACAGCTGGGCACCCAAGGCCTGACCGCGCGCCTGCATGGCCCTGCGTTGCACCAGCATGGCCTGATCGACCAGATCTCGGTCCGCCCCGGTATATTGGGCGAATTCCGCCGGCTCGGCAAAGCTGGCCGCGCCCGTTTCCTCGGCAATGAGGCGGGCCTCCTGTGCCTTCAGGGCGATATATTGCGCCGTGTACGACTCGGTAGACGCCTGGGACTCGTCGCCGGCCAGTTCGATCAGCACCTGGCCCTTGCTGACCATGTCGCCTTCATGCACCAGCACTTTCTTGATCACGCCGCCGGTCTTGTTCTGCACCTGCTGGCGGTCGCCCGACACGATAATCTTTCCGCGCGCGGTCACGGCCGCGTCGACGCGCGCCAGCGCAGCCCAGCCTAAAAAGACGCCGAAGAAGGCGAACACCACCAGCATGCCGGCACGGACATCGCGGTCCGGACTGTCCGTCGTCGTCGCCTCCGGTACTTTGACACCCGTGGAAGGACCGTCGATCAGCCGCGTCAGGCCGTTCTTGATCGGAGCAAGCATGTTCGCCTTGGCCATGGTCGCCTAATCTTCCCCACATGAAATGTCTTAACGAATAGCCGGTGCCGGATTCAAACCCGGCTTAATACGGTCCGGACTTCATTTTACCGGATGCTGCGGATTTATAGCAGCGCGTCCAGGAAAAAACTATTGCCTTTTCAGGTCCGTGTCCGTATTTTTTGCTCCTGCGAAAGCAGCATTTACTTTTCATCATTTCTATAAACGAAGTTAACAGCCCCGGGGTTTGCCGCCAATGCAACCGACCGGGCACGATTTCGCCACAATTACTTAACAGTGGCCGGGGGCACGAAATGGTCATAGCGGGCAAGAAGATCCACGAAACGCTGGCCGGCGCGGTCAATGCGTGCCGCCGGCATCTGGTTTTCGCGGCAGTCTTCAGCTTCTTCGTCAACCTGCTGTACCTGACGCCCACCATCTACATGCTTCAGGTCTATAACCGCGTCATGCCGACCAACGGGCTGATGACCCTGCTGTACATCAGTCTCATGGCCGCCTTCGCCTACCTGACGCTGACGGCGCTCGACAACCTGCGCGGCCGCCTGCTGGTGCGGTCCGGCATGCGGCTCGACGGCCTTTTGGCGACCCAGGTGATGCGCCACGTTCTGGCCCTGCCGCGCCAGACCTCTGGCACGGTGCGCTTCCAGAACGCCATGCGCGACTTCGACCAGTTCAAGGCCGCCCTGAGCGGAACCGGAGTTTCGGCCCTCCTCGATGTGCCTTGGATTCTCATCTATGTGCTTCTGTGCGGCCTGCTCAGCCCCTGGCTCGGCCTCCTCTGCCTTGCGGCGGCCGCGGCCATGGCGCTGATCACCTGGCTGCAGGAACGCGCCACCATGGACCGCCTGACGCACGCCGGCCGGCAAATGGCCAAGGCCCATGTCACCCAGGACCAGTTGCTGCAACGATCGGATAGCATCCGGGCGCTCGGCATGGTCGGCGCGGTGGTGACCGCCCAGACGGCGCGCCGCCGGGAAGGCCTCGATGAAGGCCTGAAAGCAAGCCTGGCCGGCAACCGGTACCGCACGGCCGCCAAGTTTATCCGCCTGCTCATGCAGTCCGCAGGCCTCGGTGTCGGCACCCTGCTGGCCATTGACCACCAGATTTCGCCCGGCGCGGTCTTTGCCGCCTCGCTGCTGATCTCGCGCTCCATGACGCCGATCGACCAGGTCATCACGTCCTGGAAAAGCCTGGTAAACGGCTACAATTCCTTCTTCGAGCTCAACGACCTGTTTACCGTCAGCCATACGGAGCGCCCGGTTACGGCCTTGCCGGCGCCGCAGGGCCTGGTCCAGGTCGAGAGCCTGTCGATTCTCAACCAGGTCCAGCGCCAGTACGTCCTCAACCAGGTCAGCTTTGCCGTCAAGCCCGGCGAGATTCTGGGCGTCATAGGACCGTCAGGGGCCGGCAAGACGACCCTGGCGCGCGTACTGGTGGGGGCTGAAAGCTACGATGTCGGCTATGTCCGCTTCGACGGCGCCGACCGCCGTGAGTGGGACAGCCAGCGCCTGGCGGCGCATATCGGTTACGTGCCGCAGGATATCTGCCTGTTCGAAGGCTCGATCCGCGACAATATCTGCCGGTTTGAAAACCTCATGGTGGAAAATACCGAAGAGATCGACGCCGCCGTGGTGCAGGCGGCGCGCGACGCCGACATTCATGAACTGATCCTGCGCCTGCCCAACGGATACAACACGCTGCTGGGACCCGGCGGGGCCGGCCTGTCCGCCGGCCAGTCGCAGCTGATCGCCCTGGCGCGGGCGCTTTATCGCCGGCCGAAAATCCTGGTGCTCGACGAGCCGAATTCCAACATGGACGGCCAGGGCGAAACCTTGCTGGTGCGCGCCCTGATGCTGTTCCGCGAACTGGGCGGATCGATCATCGTCATCGCCCACCGCGCCGGCGTGCTGGCCTGCGTCGACAATGTCCTGATCCTGCAGGGCGGCCGCGTGCAATTCTTCGGCACGCGCGAGGAAGCGGCCCAGGCCCAGGCGCGGGCAGGCATCCTGCCTGAGACGCCGAAAGGCGCCAACGAACAGAATGCCGCCGGGGCAGGGGCGCGGCCACGCCCCCGTCTCAAGGCTAGCGATCAGTAGCCATAGCGCGAATCCGCCCCGCCATTGTCGTCGTCGTCGCGCGACTCGTGCCACTGGCCCCGCGCATCGCGCCAGCCGTAAGCCTCGACCTCGCCGACATGCCAGCGGCCGCTGTCGTCCTGCCAGCCGACCGCCCGCGGACGGCCGAGGTGCCACTGGCCGCTGTCGTCCCGCCACCCCTCGACGGCCGTGCTCCGGCCGTAGCCGCGGCCGTAGTCGCGGTCGTCGTTGAGGTCGTAGGCATAACGATCGCCGCCATGGCGGCCATCCTCATAGGCGTCCGGGTCCTGGGCGTAGGTATCGGAAGACCGGCGCTCGCCGCCATAGGCTGTCGATCCATAGGCGGATATCCCATAGCCTGACGTCGTCGCGTAGCGGTCCCCGCCGGTATAGGTGCTGGTGGAATAGCGGCTGTCCGACTGGTAGCGGCTGTCGGCATCGACGACGCGATCATAATATTCCTGGCCCGGACGGCGGGTATAGTAGGCGACCTGATAACCGTCGGGAGCGGCGGGGGCGGAATAGGATTCGCCCGAATAGGCATAGTAGACGCCGTTGTAGCAACGGGCATAGGACCGCTTCACGCCATAGGAATCGACCGTCGAATTGCGCTGCATGTCGCTCTGGCGGACATAGCAGTAGCCGTCCAGCCGGGCGCCTTGCTGCGCGGAGGCGGCTGCAGGAATACAAGCGAGGCCGGCAAGGAGCGCGGCCGCGCATGCCGTCCGGAAAAACACAAGGGAAGTCATGGCGAATATCCTTAATGGCCGTTAACATGTCGCAACTGTGCCAAAGGTTATAAGATTGCAATGGCATTCGCGTGAAAGCCGATCGTTCAGCGGACTGTGTTGCGCGGCAGCCCCTGTATCGTTTAAGACAAAGAAAAAATCATCGGCAACGTACATGAGCCTGACCAGTAACAAGAGCGACCGGCTGTACCGGCGCGTGGCCGACGAACTGGCCGACGCCATCCGCAAGGGCACCTATGTGCCGGGCGACAAGCTGCCGCCGGAACGCGAACTGGCCGAAACCTTCGGCGTCAGCCGCCCTACCGTGCGCGAAGCCATGATCGCTCTGGAAATCTATGGGGTGGTCGAAATCCGTCATGGTTCCGGTATCTATGTCATTGCCCCCGAACGCGGCGACGAGGCCGCGCCAGCCCGTGAAGACCTCAATGTCGGCGCCTTCGAGCTGATCGAGGCGCGCATTATCATCGAGGGCGAGACCGCCGCCGTTGCCGCGGCGGCCGTCAGCGACGCCGATATCGCGATGCTCGAAACCCTGATCGCCCGCATGCGCAACGGCGACGAAGCCGAATGCGAGCAGGCCGACCGCGAATTCCACAGCCATCTGGCCGGCATCACCGAGAACAGCGCGCTGATCGACACCATCGAGCACATGTGGGACCTGCGTACACGGTCGCCGCTGGCGTCGCAGATCATGGGCCGCGCCCAGGGCGGCGGCCGCGCCGCGCGTATCGAGGAACACGAAAAGATTGTCGAGGCCCTGAAAAACCGCGATTCTGCGGCGGCCCGGACCGCCATGCGCTATCACCTGGAACAGGTTCGCGAGTACCTTCTGGTGGCGACGGAAACGGCCGAGCTGGAATCGCTGCGCCAGAAGCTGCGCGCCCAGCGCGACGTGTTGTCGCGACGGACCGGCTACTGACCGGAATTTGACTGGACTAGGTCCGCGAATTCTTTCATCATTCCGTCAGGCGGCAATTCCGCTTCCCGACAGGGGTGATCATGGACGAGACAACTTCCCCGGTGCGTGCGCAAGTCGAAATCTGTAATAACAAGGGCCTCCATGCCCGCGCCTCGGCGAAGTTCGTCAAACTGGCGTCCAGCTTCGACAACACCCAGATATTCGTCATCAAGGACGACAACCGCGTCGACGCCCTGTCGATCATGGGCCTTTTGATGCTGGCCGCGTCCAAGGGCTCGATGATCGAAATCGAGGCCGACGGCGAACAGGCCGAGGCTGCCGTCGCCGCGCTAAGCGAACTGGTGGCCAACAGGTTCGACGAAGAGGCATGACGACGATTTCCAGATCGCTGCTGTCCGTCGCCGCCGCGGCGCTGCTTCTCGGTTCCGTCCCGGCCCTTGCCCCCCTGCATGCCCACGCCGAAGGGGCGGAAGCGGATGCGCCCGTCAAGGCAAAACACCGCAAGCCAAAACGCAGGAAGGCCCCGGCGCCGGTTGCCAAGCCCGCCGGCCCCGTGCCCTATTCGACCCTGGCGCCGCCCGTCCCCGTACAGCATGTCAATCCCGGTCCGCCGACGGTCGCCACAACGCCCGACGCCCTGCCGCAACCGGCCGAAACCAACAAGCCGATCCCGCCCGCCAGCGATGTCGCCGTGGCGCCGCGCGCCAGCCTGCCTGCGCCACCGCCTCCGCCCCCTTCGGCCGTGCCCCCTTCGGCCGTGCCCAATGTCGCGCCGACCGTGTCGGCGCCGGCGGAAATTTCGCTTCGCTGCGAAACCCAGGTTCTGGCGGGAAACCGCATGATCAGCCACGGCGTCTTCTATATCGACCTGTTCCCGTCGGCGGTCTTCCCGGACCAGCATGCCGATTTCAAGTTCAGCTTCGTCGACCCGTCGCACAATTCCCTGGTCCGCGATTCGATCTGCCTCGACGCCATGTGCCCGGCCAACGTTACCGGCAGCGCCTATTACCTGGTCAACCAGGTAACCAAGAAGGGCAATGCGCTGCGCATCACACTCGACCGGTCGCGGGGCGCCTTCTATGCCGAAGAGATCGACCACGGCTTCATGGGCTTCCGCAACAATGCCGAACATCGCGGCGAGCGCGGCTACTGCACGCCGCAGCCCCTGCCCGGCCGCATGTTCTGATCGCGGCATCTCACGGTCCGGTCGTCCGCCCGGCGGGGGCGCCTCCTGACGGCTCGATCTAGTTCCAGGTATACCCGCTGTAGAGCCTGGCATTGTCCTCGAAGCTGCGGGGCGACGGCCTGGGTGCGTCGGTACCGGGTTCGGACTTGTGCTTCTCGTCATCCCCGGGCGACGCCGTCTCTTCGCCGGATGTCATCGCCGGCTGGCTGATGCCGGACGCGGCCCGCCCTTCGGCCGCGCCGCCGGAATTGAGCGCGACCTCCGGCGACGTCTGCGGCGCCTCGATCAGCACCATCGTCCCGCTCAGCTGCGCCAGTTCGGCCTCCGCCGCCCTGGCATCGGCATAGGGCACTTCGTCGGTGAGGCTGCGCGTCGTCGCCGTCATGGTGAAGACGCCGTCCCTGACCTCCAGCGACCGTTTGAGTTCAAGGCCATAAAGCGTCTTGTCGACGGACGTGCCGATGACGGCGTAGCCCTTGCCGCCGTCGGGCAGAACGATCGTTTCGTGGGCGCGCTGGAACAGCGGGTGGACGATGGTCACCGGAGCATCGGCATGGGGACCGTCGCCACGGTCGAGGGCCTCGGGGCGGTCGTTCTCGTCCATCACCGCGGTGCCGAGGTCGTAGCCGTCGGTCTCGTAACGGCGGCCGCGGCCCGGGCGAGCAGGCGTCCAGTACATCCTGGCCTTGCCGTCCATGACGAGCTTCAGTTCCTGTATATCGGACCTGTATTCGAACGACACGGTGTCGGCATCGATCCACGGATAAAGGGCATGCCAGTGCGCCTTGAGGACAACCTCCAGTTCGTCGGGCAGGATGGTCTGCCAGGCCACGCCGGCGGTGATCGCCTTGTCGCCGCGCACCACAACCTCGGCATGGGCGGGCGCCGGCGTATCGAAACCGGCGGACGCGTCCAGGCGCAGGTCGATATCCTTGGCCGGCAGGTCGAGCGGCGGCACGACCATCTTTTCGAGATCGGACCCGTTCGCCGTCAGCGGCAGGGCCCAGTGATAGCCCGGGACCGGCAGGCGCTCGATCACGCCGTCGCCGTAACGCGTGCCGTCCATCCAATAGGTCCTGCCGCCGATGCTGGCGCGGACGATGACATGGTCGAAAGGCCCCAGGCGCGGCAGGTCGCTGCCGATGGCGTCGCCGCCGTCGGTATCGACCAGGGCCGGCGCGGCCTCGATCCCCAGTTCGCCGAGGATGGCCAGCAGCAGGACCGACTTGGCCTTGCAGTCGCCGTAGCGTTTCAGCCAGGTCTCATCCGCGCTCTGCGGAGCGTAGCCGCCCTCGTTGGCGGCGACAAACATGTACCGCACCTTCTCCTCGACCAGGCGCAGGGCCGCCGCGGCCTGAACCTTCGGATCGGAGCTGAAGGCGCGGATGCGGGCGACCTCGGCGTGGATCGGTGAATTGGGCGAGAGCTGCGCGGCCTTGAGGAAGACCGGCGCCATGGCCGCCGACGCTTCCGTCCAGGTGGAGAATTCCGAAAAGGCCACCTGGCCGGTCCGGGCGAAGCGGGCCGGCGCGCGGTCGGGCGTTTCCGGCCGGCGGTATTTCGCCAGGTTGAAATCGAGCTCCGTGCCGTCCGGCCCCTTTTTGACGACCGGCGGCGGCAGGTCCTCGCTGGTCACCCAGTTCAACGCCTTGCCGGCCGGCCAGCGGATGGAATAGTCGAGGCGGCTGATGCCTTCGCCATCGAGCAGGGTCCATCGGCCCTCGGATCGGCCTTTCAGGGCCGGCAACCGGTGGGTGATCGACATGGCGAAGACCAGGATGTCGCCAACCTCAAGCCCCTCGGTCTGCAGGACGGCCGTCAGCCTGCCATCGATCATCGACCGCTCAAGGTCCTTTTCCCGGCGCAGGATGACGAATTTCTGCCCCTGGGCCAGCAGGTCGATGACCTGGCTGCCGCGAATGATCCGGGCCTTGTGGATGGTGACGCTGTCGACCGCCGGGTTCCAGATGACGGTCGGCTGGCCGGCCGACAGGCCCAGCGGGCTTTGGATGACGATCGCCGTCTCCGAGTACATGGTATCGCCGGCGTCGCCGAGATTGGCCTGGAGCGAGCGGTTGATCATGGCCGCCGGCAGCAGCGAGGCCTCACGCGCTGGACCGGCCGCCAGCGTCACCGGCTTGACCCAATCGGGCGCCGGCCCGAAGGCCAGCTTGTCGGAAGCGTGCGCCATCCCCGCCGCCAGCCACAAGGCCGCGCCCATACCCAAGGCCCGTTTACGCATGAATCCCCCCCAATAACGCCCTGTTAAGATTTAAGCGCAAGCCGGACGAACTGACAAGCCTCCCGCGTTGACGTGGCGTCGCTTCTGTGTCACCTTAGACGCATGGGTATGAACCGAACCGCAGCCGTAACGCTCAAGACGACCGCCAGTGGCGGGGCGTTGCGCGGTTGTGTGCTCTCGGTTTAAGCACCTTCTCCCACCCCCGCCCAGCAACAGGGATCGGGGGTAGACGATAAGCCTCCGGTCCAGACTTTCGACCCGGAGCCGCACATGTCCCTCCCCGCCGAACATAATTCTTCGCTCAAGTGTGCCCTGGTCGTTATCGACCGGTCCCGCGACGACGCCTTTGCCGTGCGCCGCATCTGTGCCCAGGTCGACAAGGCCCGGAGGGACAAGACGCAGATCGTCTTCGTGCGCGAGGCCGCAAAGGGGGACGGCTGGGGCCTGATCGATGCCCTGGCTCCGCGCTTCCCCGACTGGGTCGTGACGCGGCACGGCGCGGATATTTTCACGGGCGGAAATCTGGCCGCCCAGCTGCGCGCGGTCGGCATCGGCCGCCTGGCCTTGACGGGTGACGAACCGTGCGCCGCCGCCTCGTTGCAGGCGGCACGGCAGCTCGGCTTCGACGCGGCTGTCGAACTGCCGGAAATGGCCTGACGGAGATTGGGATTTTTGAAGCCAGGGGCGTCACACCGTCTGAACGCTCGGCGGAGCGGTTCATTATGACCGGATGCGGCGCCCCTGGTCTTCGATACCGCCGGGCGTCCCGAATTCGGGGCTTCGGCGGCGGACAAAGCCTAGGACACGCCGGGTAAGGAAACAGTCCCGCCAGGGATGGACGGGGATCAAGAGCCTATAAATGGCCGGGTGGCGTGGCGCGGGCATGCAGCTTGCGGCGCGCGGCGCGCGACCGCGTCATGGGAATGGCGTTGGCCGCCCGCATCATCACCGACAGGGGCCGCTGCAGCATCAGGCGGGACAGGCCGGCGGCGAAATTTCCGGTCCGGTTGGCCAGCGACATGTATTTCAACTCGAGCCAGGCGCGAGAAAAGGCGTAATCCTCCGGCGAGACGAACAGGGCGCGGTGCTTGTCGACCATGGCCCGGGCATAGTTCAGTTCGGTTTCGAGCTGCTTGTCGTCGGACACGGTCATGTACTGGGTGACCAGGGGTTCGGGGATACCGACGAAGTGGCCGCCGGCCGCCGCCAGCCGCACGCAGAAATCGGTATCCTCATAGCGGCGGAAGGCCGGGTCGAACCCACCGAGCGCCCGATAGGTCGAGACGCGCGCCATCTGGCTGGAGGTCGCGCAGGTGCCGTAGCCGTTGCGAACGCGTTTCCCGGCCAGGATTTTCTGCACCATGTCCATGCCATGCGGCGCGGGCCAGTCGAAATGGCTGCCGACGGCCGCCTCGACATGGCGGCGGCCCTTGGGAAAGACCTGCCGGCGGGCCGTATGGCACAGGATCAGCGTTTCGCCCGTGCGGCTTTCGTAATCAAGAATGCGGTGAAGCTGGACATCGAGACGGCGCGGCAGGCTTTCGTCGTCGTCGTCGAAAAAGGCCAGGACGTCGCCCTTCGCTTCGGCGACCAGGCGGTTGCGCGCCACGGCGACCCCCAGATTGCCGTCATGGCGGATCAGACGGATCAGCGGGCTTTCGGCGGCCATCCGTTCGACGACGGCCGCGGTGCCGTCGGTCGAGCCGTCATCGACAACCAGGATCTCAAGCGGCTCCAGGGTCTGGCCCAGCGCCGACCTGAGCGCGCGCTCGATCGTGCGCTCGGCATCGAAGGCGGTGATGGCGACGGTAACGGTGACCATCAGGCGCACCCCGCCTTGAAGCGGTTGCCGGTCACACGCTGCCGTCCTGTCGCGATTGCCAAGACCGCAGCGCCGGTCATGCCCGATGTCTCTCCCCTGTGCTGGCCGGCCGGCGCACAACCGCCGGAAATGCCTCGCTTCCGCGAGCGAGGTGAGGATAGTTCATATCCGCTGCACCGCAAGAAAAACCTGCCGCAACGAACAGCCAGACTTAGCCGGATTCTGTTAACGGATTGCCTGCGCGGCAATCCGCAACAAAAATGAGCCGGGGTATTACACCCCGATCTTGGTCGCCTCGGCGCGCTTCTTCATCAGCTGGTCGAAGGCATCCCACACGCCCTCGCCGCCGGTCCACTGGCCCTTGGTCGCGGCCTTGGAATATTCGGTGGCGCGCGCTTCGAAGAAGTTGGCGTGCTCGACACCCGACAGCAGGACCTGAAGCCAGGGCAGCGGGTTTTCCTTCACCCCGCCGAACACTTCGGGCAGCCCCAGCTGGCGCAGGCGCCAGTCGGCGATATAGCGGATGTAGGCCTTGATGTCGTCGGCGGTCATGCCCTGGACCGGGCCCATTTCGAAGGCCAGGTCGATGAACTTGTCTTCCATCTTCACGACCGTCTTGCAGCAGTCGATGATGTCGTCGGCGACCGCCGGGGTCACGGCCTTCGTTTCCTTGGCGAAGGCATGGTACAGCTTGATGATGCCTTCGCAGTGCAGGCTTTCGTCGCGCACCGACCACGACACGATCTGGCCCATGCCCTTCATCTTGTTGAAGCGCGGGAAGTTCATCAGCATGGCGAAGCTGGCGAACAGTTGCAGGCCTTCGGTAAAGCCGCCGAACATGGCGAGCGTCCGGCACACGTCCGCTTCGGTCTCGACGCCGAACTGGCCCATATAGTCGTGCTTGTCGCGCATCGCCTCATATTCCATGAAGGCGCCGAATTCGGCTTCAGGCATGCCGATGGTTTCGAGCAGCAGCGCATAGGCGGCGATATGGATGGTTTCCATGTTCGCGAAGGCCGACAGCATCATCTTGATTTCGGTCGGCTTGAAGACGCGCGAATAGCGTTCCAGGTAGTTGTCCTGAACCTCGATGTCCGACTGGGTGAAAAAGCGGAAAATCTGCGTCAGCAGGTTGCGCTCGCCGTCCGACAGCTTGGTCGCCCAGTCCTTGCAGTCCTCGCCCAGCGGCACTTCTTCCGGAATCCAGTGGACCTGCTGCTGCTTGCGCCAGAACTCGAACGCCCAGGGGTAACGGAAGGGCTTGTAGGAATGGCTTGGGATAAGCAGGCCCGCCTTTGACTGCGAAAGGGCCAGGGAACCGGTGAGGGGGGAAAGCTGCGCGCTCATAAACAAATCCCGAATCGTTACTACGCCTGAAGGGCGAGCCCATATCACCACACCTAGTGTCTTAAGGCCAGGTTAAGGACTACATATTGTGTGGACAGTTGCGCGCCTTTTGCGCGGCCCGATGACCGGGCAAGCCAAAAGGTTAACGGCGGTTAACGCCGCTGTCGAGCGATTCGGAAGCGCTGTAACGCGATTTTACGAGGCTCGGGCTCCGAATTGCGCGGGCAGGCCATTCGGCGGGATGTCAAAGACCTTACGATCCCGCAGCCTTGAGGCTGTCCCAGGACCGGGTCGCCGGCGCAGCCGTGGCCGCCGGAGCGGTTTTGGCGCCTTGCGTCTGCTGTTGCAGCCAGGCCAGGTCGGCATCGGCCTGCGCCGGCGGCAGATCCTGGCGCAAAAGCTTTTCGGCCTCGGCCATCTTCCCCTGAAGGCCCAGCACGAGCGCCAGGTTCTGGCGGGTCTGCATCGTCGCGTCCTTCTGAGCCGCGGCCGTACGCAGCAGCGGCTCGGCGCCGGCAAAGTCGCCCTGGGCGGCCTTGGCCATGGCCATGTTGGTCAGCACGGCGGCATTGTCCGGCGACAGCTTCAGAGCCGCCGCCCAGGCAGCCTGCGCATCGTCGGGACGCTTGATCTGCTGATAGGCGACACCCAGCAACGACCAGGCCTGCCAGTCCTTCGGCTTCAGCTCCGTGACCGTTTTGAGCGGATCCACGGCGTAGAAAGCATTGTTGTCGGCTATATGAGCCCGCGCCGCCGCCAGCAGGGCGTCGACATTCCTGGGAGCAAACAGGAGGACCGCGTGCGCCGTGTCGGCTGCCTGGGCATTGCGGCCCAGCCCCCGTTGCGCGTTCGACAGGTACACGCCCATCTGCGCGTCGGTCGGGTCGTGTTCGAACTGATTGGCGAAGAAGGCGGCCTGGGCCAGCGGGTCGGCGCGGAGCGCGGTCTGGATCTCGGCCGCAGTCGCCTTGTGGAATTCAGGCAGCTGGTCCGTGGCGGCCGGGGGAAGCTGCGTCTGAGGCGAAAGCGGCGGCGCGGCCCTGGCGGCATCCTGCTGTTTGTCGGAATTACCGAAAAGACCGGCAGCCGCCGGCTGGGCGCACAGGACGGCGGCAAGGCTCAGGCTTGTGATCAGGCGAAGGCGCATGGCAAAAGACTCGCGAAATTCGGCCGGTTAAGGATTCAGTGACAGCGATGAATTTACAGTTAAGGGTGTTAAGACTTCTTAACTTCATTTCGACGACCGAGCGCCCATGCCCAAGCCCCTGCCCACTTCGTCCGCCAAGCCCGTAAACACCATTCATGCCGTCTTCGAGGACGAGGCCGAGGTCGCCATCGCCGCATTGAAGCCGGCACAGTCGGGCTTCCTGGCCGCGCGCGGCTTCACCGGCAAGGCCGGCAGCCTGGTCGTCATGCCGGCCGAGGGCGGGACGATGGCGGCCTGGTTCGGACTGGGGGCGCGGGCGGCTTACAATCCCCTGGCCTTCCGCGCCCTGCCGACGCAATTGCCCAAGGGTGTCTGGACGTTGAAAAGCGATGCCGGGCTGGACCGCCATGCCATCCATGTCGCGTGGGGCCTCGGCGCCTACAGCTTCAACCGCTACAAGGCGTCCGGCAAGGCGGTCGAAGCGGTGCTGGATACGACCGACCTTCCCAACCCCGTGGCGGTCGACTGCGAGGTCCGCGCCCACACCCTGGTGCGCGACCTTGTCAACACGCCGGCCAACGACCTGGGTCCGGCCGAGATTGCCGAGGCCGCGCGTGCCATCGCCGAAGCGCACGGCGCAAGCTTCAAGGTTATCGCCGGTCACGACCTGCTGGCGGAAAACTATCCGGCGGTCCACGCGGTCGGCCGTGCCGCCGCGTCCCATCACGCGCCGCGCTTCATAGAGATGTCCTGGCAGGGCCCGGGCGTCGGCCTGCCGACCGTCGTGCTGATCGGCAAGGGCGTCGTCTTCGACACCGGCGGGCTCAATATCAAGCCGGGGTCCGGCATGGGCCTGATGAAGAAGGACATGGGCGGGGCCGCGCACGCCCTGGCGCTGGGCGACTGGATCATGGCCACCCACCTGCCGGTCAGGCTGCACATCCTGATCCCCACCGTCGAGAATTCGATATCGGGCGACGCCATGCGCCCGGGCGACGTGCTGCAATCGCGCGCCGGCCTGACGATCGAGGTCGGCAATACCGATGCCGAAGGCCGGCTGATCCTGGCCGACGCCCTGGCGCGCGCTTCGGAGCTTGATCCTAACCTGACGATCGACTTCGCCACGCTGACCGGGGCCGCGCGCGTGGCGCTGGGCCCCGAAGTCATTCCCTTCTATTGCGACGACGAAGATATCGTGCGCCGGCTGGAAGTCGCCTCGATCGCCCATCACGACCCTCTGTGGCGCATGCCCCTGTGGAGCGGCTACAAGGATGCGCTCGACTCCGACATCGCCGATATCAAGAACGATCCGTCCGGCTGGGCGCAGGCCGGGTCGGTTACGGCAGCGCTCTTCCTGCAACGCTTCGCGCCGAAGTCCGGCGCCTGGGTCCATTTCGACATCTATGCCTGGAACCCGCGCGGGCGCGCCGGCGCGCCCGTCGGCGCCGAAGCGCAAGGCTTGCGCGCGGTGTTCCGCCTGATCGAGGAGTATTCCGGGTAATCTTCCCTAACTAAATGTTTATAAGAGAATTTTTTCTCTAAACCTTCCATTGACCGTCGCTGTTAACGTGACCTTTGCATCCGTCTGATAGGTTTCTCGCATATCGGACGCGTACCTCCCCCAGTCCTGACAAAATCAGGACACCGTCCGGGGATACTGATGCAAAAGGCATGACCTTACATGACGCATATGAGTGATGAGCCCTTCGACAAGCGCGTGACCCCGTTCAAGGACGGCGTCACCGACCAGGCGCATGAAGGCCTGGTGCGCGCGCGATCCTATGTCGTGGGCGAGGTCTTAAGCTGCTATGACGCCTCGGCGCCCATCCTGGCGCAACCGGAACAGGGCGCCGAACAGTGGGACCAGCTGCTGCTGGGCGAGCGTTTCAAGGTCATCGAACGCAAGCACGACTTCTACTGGGGCCAGGCCCTGCGCGACGGCTACGTCGGCTATGTGCCGGTCTCGGCCTTCCGCAACGACTGGTACCTGCCGACCCACTATGTCTCGACCCTGCGCACCTACGTGTTCGCCGGCCCGAACCTGAAATCGTCGATCCTGACGGCGCTCAGCCTCAACGCCCTGGTCAGCGTGACACGCTACGAGAACGGCTACGCCTATATCAACGACATGGGCTGGGTCTTCGCCAATCACCTGTCGGCCTTCGACACCTTCGCCGACGATTTCGTCGCCGTGGCCGAAAGCTATATCAACGCGCCCTATCAATGGGGCGGCCGCGAAAGCATAGGTCTCGACTGCTCGGGCCTGCTGCAACAGGCGCTGTACGCCTCGGGCTACGGCTGCCCGCGCGACAGCGACATGCAGATGAAGCTGGGCCTGCCCCTGATGATCGATGCCGATCTTCAAGGCCTGCAGCGCGGTGACCTCGTCTTCTGGAAGGGCCATGTGGCCATCATGGTCGACGACACGAGCATCATTCACGCCAACGCCCACCACATGAAGGTGGCGATAGAGCCCCTGGCCGATGCGGTCAACCGCATCGACGCGTGCGGTTCGGGCATGCCCACGGCCTTCCGCCGCCTCTGAATTCGTCACTCATTCGCGTGCGGACGCCGCGGCCGGTTCGTATAGAGCGGTCGCCTCTCCATACAAAAAGCCCCGCCGGAGATCCGGCGGGGCTTTTTTTGAATATTTTCAGCCGTTACGGCTTGGCTGCCGCCGGGGCCGCTGAATCC
>CAKZJB010000100.1 GCA_936940865.1 uncultured Asticcacaulis sp.
CTTGCCGTTGGCTAAATTCTCGGCCGAACAACTCTGGCATTTCCTGGAAATCGAATATCCGGCCGTCACCGATGCGCCGCCGGAAGAGCAGAACTGGCAGACGATCGGGCAGATCTATTCCTTCGTGCGCTGCATCATCTCATCGCGTCATATCACCGACGATGACTTCCGCCAGGGCGCGGCGCTGCGCCAGATCCAGCCCGGCAACTATTCGCCGAACAATATCGACACGGTCTATCCGAAGCACGGCTTCAACTTCGATCAGCCTGTCCCGGCCCCCGTCGCCGGTTCGGCCGCCGCGGTGGCCGGTTATCCCAGCCGGGGCGACAGCCATTCCGGCGCGAGCGAACTGATGACGATATCGTCGCGTAACGAAGCGCTGCAGGCCATCCAGACGATCGACGCTCAGGGCGAAGGCTTCGGCCCCGAGAAGTTCGACGATGAATCCGACCACGAATTTTCCCATTACTACAAGTTCCTGCGGCTGCAGTCGCATATTGCCGGCTACGATCCCAAGGACGAAAAGCTGCCCGCGCGGCCGGTCCCGCCGGCGGCGGCGCCGCGCAGCCAGCAGTTCGACGACGCGCAACTGGCCGAAATCGTCATCGATTTTCCGGACAATCCCACTGCGGCGGCCTATCCGCCCGGCCGGCGCGAGGTCGCCGAGGTGGCCAGCGGGCTTTATCAGTACATGCTGATCATGACGGAAAGCATCTTCCTGTATCCGCCTCCGGAACAGAAGCTGTATTTCAACAAGGCGCTGCACCGCTCGATGATCTGGATTCTCGATAAGGTCGTGCGCGCCATGCGGCAGATTCCGCTGAATGACGGCCAGACCGGCGGCCCCTACCTGGCGCCGACCTTCGAGAACATCAATCTCGGCGCGCGCAACCAGGCCTTCGGCAATCTGGTCGGCATGTGCAAGGCGCTGGACGCCCATTACGGCACGGAGGCGTGGTATTCGAGCGACCTGAAATACTACATCGACCTGATCCCGACCCTGCCGGACGTCAGCGCTATGTGGCCGACCCGGGCGCCGATAGCGGCGGCCGTCATTCCGAAGTTCCCGGCCAATCCCCCGTCGCCCAGTTCGTTGCGCAAGGACGAGGTCCGGCACGCCTGCATGGGACTGAACCATTGCCAGGGACAGGGGCGGACGCGCGACAACGCCTGCGCGGGCCAGGGCTATTGCTCGACCGCTTTGGAGTTCAACTATGCCGATCCCCGCGCGCCGGTGGTGTCGGACCACACCTGCCATGTCAAGAATGCCTGCGCCGGGCAGGGCGGATGCGGGCTGTATGGCACCGGGGAAGAGCAGGACCACCCCGGAGGCAATGCCTGCGCGGCGCTGGGCTCATGCGCCACGCCGATCAATGCCGAGCGCTTCAGCACCTGCGGCCCCAATCGCGGCAAAAGCGTCTGGGTCAGGGCGCGGGAGCGCTTTACCGAAAAGACCTGGCCGGAATTGCGCGCGAAAAACCCGTCCTTGCCGGCCCAGCCGCCGTTGCCGCATCCAGAGCTTTTCCGGTACGGCCCGACGATTGAATGGATCCAGGACTATAGCGGCCAGGGCATGACCGCCTGCGGTTCGAGCGGCATGAGCGGCGCCGGCAGCTGTGCCTGAGCCCGCCGAAACCAGGGAAGTGCTGGCGGCGTCGCGGCGGCTGGGCCTGGGCGTAGGCCTGCGCAGCCAGCACTTCGACCATATCCTGGCGCATCGGCCCGCGGTCGGCTGGTTCGAGGCGATTTCCGAGAACTTCATGGATTCGGGCGGGCGGCCGCGCGCCACCTTGCGCAGGATCGCCGAGGACTATCCGGTCGTGCTGCACGGTGTGTCGATGTCGATCGGCAGCACCGATCCGCTCGACCGGGGCTACCTCGCGCGCCTGAAATCCCTGGCGGACGAAGTGGAAGCGCCCTGGGTCAGCGACCACCTGTGCTGGACGGGCGTGCAGGGGATCAACAGCCACGATCTTCTGCCCCTTCCGCTCAACGCGCGCAGTCTCAGGCATGTGGCCGCACGCGTGAACCAGGTCCAGGAGACGCTGGAGCGACCCCTGGTTCTGGAAAATCCCAGCACCTATGCGACCTTCCGCGACTCGGACATCAGCGAGCCCGATTTCCTGCGCGAGTTGTGCGCGGCCACGGGGTGCCTGTTGCTGCTCGACGTCAACAATGTCTATGTCAGTTGCTTCAACGCCGGCCATGATCCGCTGCTCTATCTCGATGCCTTTCCATTCGAGCGCGTGGTCCAGATGCATCTGGCCGGTCACCAGAATTGTGGCACGCATATCGTCGATACGCACGACCGTCCCGTCTGCGACGAGGTCTGGCGGCTGTTCGCGCTGGCCTGGGGGTGCAGCGGCGGGGCGGCGACCCTGCTGGAATGGGACGGAGACGTGCCGCCGTTCCAGCGGCTTGAAGCCGAGCTGGCGCGGGCGAGGGTTGTCCTCGACGGAGCGCTTCCGGTATCGGCGGAACAGCCGGACGAGATGATCGAGGGGCTGTCGACGCCGATCGATTTCCTGGTCCCGGGCCTGATGAACGAGGGGGCATAACGCCATGTGGGACGGTATCGACACCGGGCTTCGCGACCTGCAAAAGGAAATGCTGGGCGCCCTGACCGCGCCGGAGACGGCCAAGGCCGACGTCTTCGCGGCGGCTTTGAACCCGGGCGCGCGGCTGTCGGCGGCCGAGTGTTTCGCCATCTATCGCCGCAGCTATATCCTGCGCCTGCGGCGCTGCCTGGAAGCGCAGTTTCCGGCCAGCCGCCACGCCCTGGGCGACGCCCTGTTCGTCGATTTCGCCGACGCCTATCTCGAAACCTGTCCGTCGGCCAGCTATACTTTGAACGTCTTAGGGGAGGGGTTCCCGCAATGGCTGCAGGACAATCGCCCCGACGCGGACGCGCCCGAGCCGTGGTTCGACTTCATGGTCGACCTGGCGGCGTACGAATGCACGCTCTATCGCCTGTTCGATGCGCCAGGGCACGAGGGCGGACCGTGGCCCGGTGCGGCGACTTCCGACCGCGAACTTGCGCTCCAGCCCTGCCTGGCCCTGGCCGCCCATCGCTTTCCGGTCGCCTGGTATTATCATGAGGTCAAGGCGGGACGGCAGCCGGACTACCCGGCGCCGCAAGACACCTGGTCGGTGATCCTGCGCCGGGACTTTCTGACGCACACCTTTCCGGTTACAGGCTTTCATCACCGCTTCCTGACCCTGGTCGGGCGGACAGGCGATGTCGAGGCGGCGATCACGGCGCTGGCCATCGAAGCCGGCATGCCGCGCGACGCGGTCGCGGCGTCGTGGCGGGGGGATGTCCGCAATGCCTGGCTGGAGGCCGGATTCTTTGTCCGCAAGTGATCGCGGAAAAAGGCGTCAGCCGGTGCGTTTGTGGAAGTGGAAGGTGGTGTCCTGGTTGCGCTTGGCCTCCCGCGCCGGAATGACGCGGGCATAGGGGCGAATGCCGAACAGGGTCTCTTCCATGCCGGTTTCCAGAATATCGCCGCGCTTGGGCGCCTTGAGGAACAGGTCCTCCATCGGCGTCACGACATAGAGGCCTTCCGGCGCATAGACGAGAACGAGGCCCTCGTTTTTCGGCATGACCTCGGACCAGAGCTTGATCTGGTTGTAGTAGGGCTCGCGTCGCCAGGCGTCGGGGCGGTCGTGGTCGACATCGATGGCCAGGGTCGTGCCGTTCGGTTCCAGGCGCAGCACGAAACCGGCATGATCGGGGCGCCAGAGCCCGTTCATGTCATCGTGTTTCAGCCAAAGGCATTTGAATTCTTGGCAGATTTTCGGATGCAGGCCCCAGACGCCGCAGCCGCCCTCCGGGCGCACGTGGTGGCAGACCGTTCCCGGCTTTTTTTCGAAATCCTCGATCTCATAGACCTTGCAGCACAGCGTGCATTCGCCGCAGACCTTGAGGCTGGCTTTCGCCGGTGGGCGTTTGGACGCGGAAGCGGCAGCGCGTGCGGCGTTGCCCGGCGCGGGAGACGACATACAGGAACCTTCTGTTCGGTACGCGGCCCTTTTGGGCCGCGCGCTCAGAGGCTCGAATCGTGGCAAAATGGAGTCAATAAATCGTTACCGCGACGCCGCCCTGCGGTGGAAAAGCGATCACCGCTGCAGCGTCCTATTGCCCCCGATCACCTCGTCGTAGCTGAATACGATGTCCTTGTCCGGCGCCTTGACCTCGACGCTGTAGTCCGGGGCGCCGATGACGGTCAGCACGTGGCGAATGATGTGTTCGCGCGCCTTCATCTTGGAATCGGTCGCCACGCAGATCCAGGGCGCCCAGTCGGTGTGCGACCGTTTCAGCATTTCGTCGCGCGCCGCAGAATAGTCTTCCCAGCGGTCCTGGGCCACCTTATCGAGGTCGCTCACCTTGAGGCGCTTTCTTGGGTCCGAGCGGCGGGCATCGAGCCGTTTCTTCTGTTCGTCGCGCGAGATATCGAGCCACATTTTTATCAGGACGATACCGCTGCGCTCCAGCATGGCCTCGAAATCGGGCACGTCGCGGATGAAGGTTTCCTGTTCCTGCGCCGTGGAAAACCCCATCACTTTCTCGACGCCGGCACGGTTGTACCAGGACCGGTTGAAGATGACCCATTCCCCGGTCGTCGGCAGGCGATTGACGTAGCGCTGGAACCACCATTGGCCGTGTTCGCGGTCATTGGGCTTCGGCAGCGCGACGATTCGCGTATTCCGCACCGACAGCGACTCCGTCAGGCGGCGGATGGCGCCGTCCTTGCCGGCGGCGTCGCGGCCTTCGAGCACGATGCAGATCTTGCGGCCGGTTTTCATCGTCCAGATCTGCGCGTCGACCAGCGCGATCTGCAGTTCCGACAGCCGTTCCTCGGCTTCGGCCTTTTTCTTCCGCTTGTCGGAATCGGGCATTGGCGGTCTCCGGGATGAGACTCCGAAGACTGCGGCACCGATGGTTAAGAAATCAAGCTATTCTCTTGCCTTCGGCGGCAACCAGTTGCAGGTGCGCGGCCTTGACCGATTTTTTCGGCTCGTAAAGCCGCGACGACACCAGGGTGTACTTGCCGACCCTGCCATACGGATTGATGGGCGGCGCCGACAGCGTCTGGTAGATTCCGACGAAGCGGTCGACCTTTTCTTCGCGGTTCCTCATCGGGCACAGGCAGATTTCGAACTGGATCGTGTCATTATGGGACGTCGTGCCGTCGCCGGACAGATCAAGCCCGCGCCAGGGGGCCGACAGGCTGAGGATCAGCGGCTGTTCGCGCCGGCGCGCCAGGATCAGGGCCGTCTGCACGGTATCGAGAAAGGGCTGGCGGAATAGCTCCACGAAGCCCGTGTCTTTCAGCTCACGGCCGTGAAAAGCCACGACGAATCCGCCGGAAAGGCGAAAACGGTAGTTTTCTTCGGCATCCGAGATCATGATCATCTGCGGGATCAGACCTTTGAGATGGGCAGGGTCGAAGGCGGCGCGCCGTGGCGCCTTGTCGGGGCTTTGTTGCAATCCCCGCCAATAGCTCAGGAATGAAACTGTGCTGGAATGGGCCACTTCGGTCTCCTTCTGGCGCGTATCGCGCAAAAAGCCTGCCGAAAACCCGGATTGTCACGTTTTTGTGCACCCGCTTAAGAAATAGGCAATCCGGGCGCGGTACGGTTCTTGCTGGAGTGGCGTGAAAAGCCATCGAGGAGCGTTTGAATGCGCGGATTTGTATCGAAACTGGCCGCCCTGGTTGTGGGTGTCGGCCTGCTGGCCGTGGCGGGTGAGGCCATGGCGTGCAACAACGGCTGTCCGCCTCCGGCGCCGCCGACCCCTCCGTCCAACCCCAATCCGCCGGGCATGCCCTGCCATTCGTGTGGCGGCGGCAATACCAACGTCAACGTCAATGTGAACGTCAAGGCCAGTGCCTCGGGCAGCGTCTTCGCCGGGTCTTCGGCCGGCGCGACTGTCTATGGCGGCGGATACGGCAACTGGTCGCAGACGCCGGGCTATACCCAGCAGGTCGGCGGCCTGGCCGTCGTCACCGGCGACGAGGGCGCCTATGATGCCATCTCGGAAAGCCGTTCGGTCACCCGCACCCTGATCATCCAGGCCAGCTGCATCGACGACACCGGCGTTCCGCATCCGGCGTCGCAGGTCTTCCCCGACCGCGATGTCGCCAATTCCTATACCGGCGAGGTCTATCGCTGCATTGCCGGCACGCACATGCAGGTGGTCATGGCCGATTGCCTCGATGATGCCGGCGGCTTCGCGGCGGGGCACGCGGTCAGCGAAAGCACCAGCTACAGCCGTTCGGAAGAGCGTGAAGAGCACTCGTCCTACGGCCATGGCGGTCACGGCTATGCCTCGGGCAGCTCCGAAAGCCACGAAGAGCGCTCGTCGTCGGCCTCGGGTGGCCGTCATGTCGAAATGGGCTGCCTGTCGCGCGTCAATTTCGACGGCGGCAAGACCATGACCTGCCAGAAGGGCGACGCCCTGTGGTTCGACCATGGCGCCATGACCTGCCGCGTGCAGATACCGGCCCGCCAATGCAACGAACGTTCGCTGCTGCGCCGCTTCGGCGTCGGCATGAAGGTCCTGACCGTCACCCGCACCGAAAGCTTCATGAAGAAGCGTGAGGTCGCGGCGTCCTCGCGGTCGTCTTCGTCGACCGTGATGGTGTTCGACGGCGGTGTCGGCGGCTTCGTCCAGTAGGTTTCAGAACAACAAAGTACCGCGTACAACTGAACCCCGCCTCAAGCCCGAGGCGGGGTTTTTGATTGCGTGAAACCGGGAATTGAACTAGACTAAGTTAGCTTAGTCCGGAGCGATATTATGCCGACCGTCAATATCCACGAAGCGAAAACGCATCTCTCGCGTCTGATTGATCAGGTCGCAGGCGGTGAGACCGTTATTATCGCCAAGGCGGGTAAACCCGTGGTCAAGCTTGTGCCGATCGATGCTCCGGCGAAGCCGAAGAAGTTTGATTTTCTGACAGGGCAAATAAAAGTTCCGGATGATTTCGACCGCATGGGACAGGACGAAATCGAGGCCCTTTTCTATGGCGACAAATGAAGTATCTGCTCGATACCCACGTCCTGCTTTGGCTGGCGTCTGCATCGCACCGGATTCCCCCGAACACTCGCGAATTGCTGGAAGAGCCGACGGCCGAACTCATTTTCAGCGTCGTCAATTTGTGGGAAATTGTTATCAAGGCGAGTCTTGAAAGACAGGACTTTCAAGTGGATATCCGTATTTTGCGGCGTACCTTACTGGACAATGGCTATAGCGAACTGCCGGTCCTGGCCGAGCATGTGATGGCGGTAGCCGGGCTTCCCGATATTCACCGCGATCCCTTCGATCGTTTGTTGATCGCGCAGGCCGTCGCGGAAGGCATCCTGTTTTTGACCGCCGACAGTCAGATCGCTCGCTATCCTGGTCCCATCCGGGTGGTGTAGCCGGGAGAATTCTCCCCCGGCTGCCCTTCGGTCAGTTGGCCGCCGAGGCGTCCTTGGCCGGCTTGATCTGGATGCGCATGGCCTTCGACATGTCGAGATAGGTATTGGCCAGCTTCTGGATGTCGGCCGCGGTGACGCTGGTCAGCTGGTCGCGGCGCGAACGGATGGCGTCGATCGTGCGCGGATCGCGCGCCGAGCCCGGCAGCACGCGCAGCCAGTAGGCGTTGGTCTTCCAGTCGTTGTCCAGCTTGTCGAGCACGGGCTTTTGCGCGCGCAGGAGTTCGTCGTCGCTGATCGGCTTGGCCTTGAGGTCGGCGACGATGCCGGAAAGCGCATCATAGAAGGCCTGGTCCTGGTCGGGCTTGACCTCGGCCTCGGCCGACAGATAGCCGTAGCCGGCAAAGGTGTCAGAGGCATAGGAGCTGGCGTCGGGGCTATAGCTCAGGGCCTTGTTCTCGCGGACCACGTCGATCAGGCGCAGTTGCATGACGTTGGCCAGCATTTCCAGTCCGCGCGCCGTCTTTGTGTCGGCAAAGAAGTCGGTGGTCGGCCAGGCGACGAAACTCAGGTCCTGGTCGGCACGGCCGTGATGCTCGAAGCTTTGGTTGAGGTCGGCCGTCGGAAACTTGACGACCGCGGCATCGGCGGGCGCGGCCGTCGCCGTGCGCGGCTTGAGCGTTCCGAAGGTCCTGGCGATGACGGCCTCGGCCTTCTCCTCGGTAATGTCGCCGACAATGGTGATTTCGACCGGCTGGCTGGTCAACTGCCGTTCGATCAGGGCCTTGACCTGGTCGTTCGATACCTTGAGGAAATCGTCCTGGGCCGGAATGCCGAAGCGCGGGTCGCCGCTGTGCAGGGCGGCCGAGCCGTGCAACTGGAAGACACCGTTGGTCGAGGCGCCGAGCTGAGTATAGTAGTTCGGCACGAAGGACTTCAGGCGCTCCCAGGCGTCGGGCCGGAAGGCGGCATCCGTGGTGAAGGCCATCAGCAACTGCATCTGGGTTTCGAAATCGGCCGGCGTCGTGGCGCCGGAGAGTTGCGAGGCGTCCTCGCCGATACCGAAGTCCACGCGGACGATCTTGCCGGTCAGGCTGTCCTTGAGTTCGTTGGCGTCGAGCTTGCCGAGGCCGCCTTCGCTCAGGTCGGCGGCCTGGGCTTCGAAGACCGGCGGGTTGGCGCCGGGCGACAGCGAGGCCTGGCCGCCGGCGAACTGCACGATGATGCCGATCTCGTTCTGCTTGAACTTGGTGGGCTTGATCACCGCCTTCACGCCGTTGGCATAGGTCAGTTCGGTAACGCCCAGGTCCTTCAGGTCCTCGCGCTTGACGACCGCCGACGGCGTGCCGAAGTCGGTATAGGGCCAGGTCTTGTTGCTTTGGCTTTCGTATTTCGCCAGCTTGGCGCCATTGACGGCGTCGAAGGTGGCGCTGAGCGCCGACTTGTCGAGGTCGCCTGCGGTCTGGCCGCTGTGCCAGATTAGCGGGCCGTCGCCGTCGAACAGCTTGCCGATGCCGGCATTGATGGCCGCCAGGGTAATTTTTGGCCGCATGGCCTTGAAGAAGGCATAGTCCTGGGTGGGCGAGGTGAAGACGTCGGCGCTGTTGACCGTATCGACCAGCGATTCGGCCAGCGCGCGATTGTTGCGAGTCTTCTCGCCTTCGACCTGGGCCTCGTAGGTGGCATCGAGGTCTTTCAGCACACGGTCGAGCTCCGTCTGGTCGACGCCGTAGAGACCGAACTGGCGGACCGTGGTGTAGGTCTGCTCGAACGCGGCCTTGTCCTGGCCCGGCTTGGGGGTGATCGCCAGTTGCAGGCTGTCG
Organism: uncultured Asticcacaulis sp.; assembly: GCA_936940865.1. Lineage (GTDB taxonomy): Bacteria > Pseudomonadota > Alphaproteobacteria > Caulobacterales > Caulobacteraceae > Asticcacaulis. Next base: position 9,243 of record CAKZJB010000100.1, read on the forward strand.
GCCGTATGCTCTGGGCCATATTGATAAAGCTGCGCGGCCGCGAAGGCGGTTTCGGGCTTCTTGGCCTGACGCTCCAGACGGTCGTTGAGGATGGCCGTGCGAATCTGGTCGAGGAAGTCGGCTTCGTTCTTCGCTTCGGTCTGATAGTGCTCGTCCTTGGCCTTAGACCAGGTCAGGGTAATGCCGTCCGGCAGGCCGTTCTCGGTATAGATATCGCTCTGGACGGGCTTGGTCTTGTAAGCGCCGAAATCTGTGACGCGCAGGTCCTTGGCCCCTTCCGCCTTCCAGTCGCCGAACCTGGCCTTGATCCTGGCCTCCATCTTGTCGACGTCGAAGTCGCCGACGGCGATCACCGTGCCGCGCTCTGGGCGGTAATAGGCGTGATAGAAGTCGACGAACTGATCCTGCTTGGCGTTCTTGATGACGTCGACCAGGCCGATCGGCAGGCGCTCGGCATATTTCTGGCCCGTATAGGCGGACGCGACCCATTTCTTGAATTCATGGGTGCCGGGCGAATCGCGCAGACGCTCTTCGCCCAGGATCACGCCGCGTTCGCGGTCGATGGCGTCCGGCGCGAGGGTCAGGTTGCCGGCCGTCTCGCGCAAAAGGAAGAGGGCCGTGTCGAGATCGTCGTCCGTCGTCTTGGGCAGGTCGAGTTCATAGACCGTCTGGTCGAAGCTGGTGAAGGCGTTGGTGTCCGGGCCGAATTTCAGCCCATGCCGTTCCAGGATCTTGACCATGTCGCCTTCGGGCACGTTCTTCGAGCCGTTGAACGCCATGTGCTCCAGGAAGTGGGCCAGGCCCCGCTGCTGCTCGGTCTCCATCATCGAGCCGCCGCCGATGCGCAGGCGCAGGGAGGCCGTGCCCGGGGGCGTGGCGTTCTTCATGATGGCATAGGTCATCCCGTTGGGCAGGCGGCCGAAGCGGACATTGGGGTCGGCCTTGATGTCGGAATAGTCCTGGGCGAAATGCACCGGTTGCTTCGGGTCCGGCAGGACCGGCTTGAAGGCCGGTTTGGCCGGCGCGTGGGCCGGTGCCTTGTGCGCTGCCGCCTTGGCCAATCCGTCCAGCGGCGTCAGCGCCGTGGTGGCAAGCGCCAGAACGGCGAGGGCGGGCAGCAGGGATTTTTTCGACATCATGGATCGGGCCTCCGTGAGCGCTCGGCGCTCATGTATTTTGCGGCCCGACGGTTGCAGAGTTTTGCGGCCGAATAAAGCGTAAATTGCCACATTACGAAGGCGTAATGTCGTGCCCCCTTATCTGGCGCGCGCCTTGATCCAGTCGCCTACGATCTTGAGTGCCGCCGGCGAAACGGTCTGCTCGATCGTCGCGTACTCGGCGGGAGAGCCGGTTTTCGCGTCCTGGAACAGGTGGTTGAGGCCCGGAAGCTCCGTCACCGTCACATCCCTGTCGGCCTTCAATGCGGTCTTGATCGCGGCCAGGTCTTCGGCCGCCGGCACCTGCAGGTCGAGCGAGCCGCCAAGGGCCAGCACCGGCACGCGCACCTTTTGCAGCACGGGCACGGGATCGCTGGCCAGGAAGGCGCGCATCCATGCGGACGTCACCTGCTTGATACTGGCGTCGGCGCGGTCCCTGGTCAGGGTTCCTTTCGCCACTTCTGGATCGAGCACGGCTCTGGCGGCGGCAATCGCGTCGGCTTCGGTCTTCGCGGCCTTGACGGCGTCATAGACGCGTTCGGTGATAGCCAGATTTTGCGTGACCGTGGCGTCGGGCACGCCGGACGCCTTAGCAATCAGGGCCTGCTGCCTGAGCAGAAGTTTGTCGCCCGGCAGGCCCGGGCCGGCCATCAGGACGATAAAGGCCGTTTTCGGATCGGCGACCGCGACGGCCGGGACGATCAGTCCGCCCTCGGAATGCCCGACCAGGCCGACATGGCGTGCATCGATGCCTGGCTGCGCCCGCAGCCACGCGGCCGCGGCTTGCGCATCCGAGGTGAATTCGGCGGTGGTTGCCTTGCCATAATCGCCGGTCGACTGGCCGATGCCGCGCTTGTCGTAGCGCAGCACGGCGATGCCATTTCGTGCCAGATAGTCGGCCAACACCAGAAAGATCTTATGGTTGAAGACCGCTTCGTCGCGCGTGTTCGGCCCGGAGCCCGAAACCAGCACGACGGCCGGGAAGGGCCCCTTGCCGTCCGGGCGGGTAAGCGTCCCGGCCAGCGTCGCCTGCGCACCGTTGGCGATGGTCGCCATCTCGTCGCGATAGGGCAGGGGGCTGGCGGCAATGGCTTCTTCCTGCGGGCGCTCCGGCGGTTTGGGCGCATCGGCAGCGGTCGCGCGGCTGAGATTGAGCGGCGCCGAACCGCCGCCCTGCGTCCAGGTGCCGGCCCACCGCTTGCCAGCGTCGTCCCATCTGGCGTCATAGGCGCCGGCGATGGCGGCGACGGTGAACTTCAGACGATCGGGCGTGGCGTCGATCGCGTCGATCGGGATTTTGGCGTCGCCCTGGTCGACGCTTTCCACGATGCCGGAAAGCTTGCCGTCCGGGGCTTTTTGAATGTGGACGATGAGATGCAACTGTCCCCCAAGCACGCCGGCCCAGTCGCCGGCGGCGTCTTCGGCGCGGGCCGGCATGGCGGCGCAAAGCAGCAGGATAGCGCCGGCCGTGGACAGAAGTTTTTTCATGGTGGTCCCCTCGATTTATATTTCGGCAAGTACCAAAATACTCTGGAGGCTTCAGCCATAGGACGCAAAAAGGGCGCCCGCAGGCGCCCTTTTCAATCTTCGATGCGGGCAACCTACTTCCCGCCGGAAACGTAATAGGTCGCGCTGTTGCCGACGGCCCTGGCCGATGACACGATCGAACGGCCCTGGGTGACGTTCACCGTGCTGGTGGCGTTGACGTCGCCATTGTTGACCTGGGTCGAATTGACGTTCACGTCCGCCTTGCACTCGGCGCAGGCATAGGCCAGCGCCTGGTTGCCGTAGGCTTCGGCCGAGATGTACGAATCGTAGCCCGTATTGCCGTCGAAACTGGCTGTCACGTCGACGCCGCCATCCGAAATCTGGGTATTGTCGAGGTGGAGCGTCACGTCGTTATTGCCCGCCGCCAGCCGGTTGCCGATGCCCGAAGCCGACACGTCGGCGGTGCCGTATTCATAGGCTGAGATATAGGCCTGCGACTGGACGTTGCCGCCCTGGTGCTGGTCGTTGATGACGTCCATCGAGCCGCCGGCGTTCTGCAGGTCGGTATTGTTGGCCACCGCCGTGCCTTGCGCGGCGACATTCCACATATTGCCGCCATAGACTTCGGCGCGGGCATGCGTCATGGCCGACTGGTCCTGATGGACTTCATGGGCCTGCGAGCCTTGCTGGTCCGAATAGGCGCCGTAATAGTTGTTGGTCGCCGAGGCGCTGTAGAGGTTATCCGATGGCGAATAGTGCACCGTCGCCGACACATCGGCGCGCGATTCGGTGCCCGACGTCTGCCAGGATTGCGCATCGAGGCGGCCGGTCGACACCTGATAGGCCTGGTGGTTCACTTCGCTGACCGCGTCGCCTTCGCCGCTTTGATAGATCGCATTGTTGGGCGACTGGATATCGGTCCATGCGGAGACAGCCGTGCCGGTCGAGGCCTGGTGCGTCGTCACGGCGGCGTCGCCACCGTCAGCAACATGCGTCATATAGTTGCCGACCGCCTGGGTCGTCACATACAGGGGCGTGCCGAGCGACAGATCCTCGGCCCCCGTATTGGTGCCGTTGACCGCGGCGCGCGCCGTGACATTGCCCGACAGGCCTTGCGTCGCATTGACGGTCGCCGCGACCGACTGGTTGCCGCCCTGCAGGCTGTTGCCGGTCGACTGCGACTCGACCTGGGTGAGGCCGTAGTTCTCGACGACATTCAGCGTCTGGTCGGACAGGACGTCACCGGCCTGCGTCTGCGTGCTGGTGACGACTTCCTGCGCGAAACTAGTAGCGGGAAGCGCCGCTGTCAGTGTTGCCGCTGTCAGCGTTGCCGCCGTCAGTATGGCTGCCACGGTCGGAGCGGACGCCGCGGCGGCGGTCGTCATTGACGGCCTGCCAGCGGGACGGATCGGCGCGCGTTGCAGCATTGTTGCTCTCCAGGTTGTCATAGGCGGGGGTCAGGCCCCCGGTCACGCCCAGCGTGCTCGGATTGTTGAGGAAGTCGTTGCGCGGATCCAGGCAGACATCTGGCCCGGTTGCGCCGTACAGGTTGGCCATGAATTCCAGCGTGGCGCGCTCGATCATCGAGCGCACGGCCAGTTGCATGGGCTCAAGCGCGCCCTGGCCGCCGGAAATGTCGAATATGTTGCCGTTCAGGATGTCGAAGACGCCCGCCTTCACTTCCTTGCCGACGATCTGCTTCTGGTACGAGATCACGTCGACGACTTCCAGCGTGCGGGTGTCGACCAGGCGCAGGTCCAGCGCGACGTTCATCACGTAGGTGCGGCCGTAGGCCATGCCCTTGACGCCGGTGTCCTTGACTTCGCCCGCATAGGCGTCGACGCCCGAGGACCGGATATTGTAGTTCAGCTCGGTGATGCCGCCGACGATGAAGAAGTCGGAGCCGGCGACCTGGCCAGCCATGATCTTGCGGTAATCGGCCGGATGATTCGGATTGGCGACCTGCTCGTCGGTGATCAGTTTGTTGTTGGCGTACTTCAGTTCCAGTTCGCCGACCGACGTATCAAAGCGCTCGACCTGGCGGGCGCCGGCCTTGGCCAGCGCCGTCATCGTCATCAGCGAGGCGCCCTGCGTGATTTCACGGCCGCCTTCCAGCGATACCTTGCCGGTATAGTCGGAGATGCGGCCCACGGCGAGGCGCGGAGAGGCGAGGTGACGCGAGCGGGCATATTCGCCGAGGCACACCAGGGCGTCGGAATAGGCCGTGGGGTTTGCGGTGACCGGAGCGGTTCCGATCGGCTCTTTATAGAGGCCGTCGGCATTGACGCCCGGCGTGGTCATGCAGCCCGACAGCGAGACGGCCATCATGGCGGTGCCAGCCAGCAGAAGGGCGGCCTTTTTCAGGCGCTTGCCGGCGGTTTGCGATTTGCTGTTCGAAGCCGTCATTGGAGATTGACCTGTCCGTTCAAAGAGGAATCCGTTGTGGCGGTGCCCTGGGCACCGGTGGCGGTGACGCCGTTGTTGGTGGCGGTAACGTTGCCGTTGTTGGTCTGGGTCGAGTGGATGATGACCGTGTTGTACGATCCGTTGACCGTGACCTGCAGATTGTTGCCGATGGCGGTCGCGCCGCCCAGCGCGCCGGCGCCGGAGAAGACGTCGCCCGCGCCGTAGGTTTTGGACGCGGCATAGACGCTGTTGTCGGAACCCGTGACCAGCATGCCGTCGACCAGGACGCGGTTGCCGTTGGCATCGCGTGTCGACGGGTCAATGGGATTCTGAAGCTGATTGCGCGTCAGGCCGTAGCCGGTTTCATAAGCGCTGGCGCTGGTCGTCATGGTCTGGGCCAACGCCGGACCGGCGGCGGCGAGACCGAAAAACGCAAGGGGCACCAGGGTTTTGGTAAACGACATGTCCTGCTCCTGACCTGGGACATTCACGCCTCAGGCGAGCGGTTCCCCAGCAATTCGGGTGCCACTGTCGCTTCAAACTTTAAAAATAACGTATATTCCCGTTAAAAATAACGCCTTAGACGATTCGAAGATGCTATAGGCTATGGTTTGCGGCCGGGGCGTGAAACGGAATAGCGCCGTGTTTTGCAACCAACGTCGGCTATGTTGCACGGAGTGCGTGCCAAAACATGACAGATGGCGATAACAGGTACGGTGATCGTCGCCCGGAGCGCGAACCGTTTTTCACGGCTCCGCCGCTGGCCGTGTTCCTGCCAGCCATTCTTATTGTCCTATATGGGCTGCAGTCGCTGGCCCCGCCCGAAACCCAGGTGCGGTTGCTCGATGGATTTGCTCTCAGCCCCGCGCTCTTGCGCTTCGGCTATTATGAATTACTGGTCACGCACATCTTTCTGCATGGCAGTTGGTTGCACGTTCTGGCCAATTCAGTGTTTTGCCTTGCCTTCGGGGCGCCGCTGGTGCGCGCCATGGGGCGGGGAACGGGCGGCGCGGCGTCCTACATCGTCTTCTTTCTTCTGTGTGGAATAATTGGCGGCCTCGGCTATTGCCTGGTGAACTGGCATTCCAGCGTGCCGGTCGTCGGCGCGTCAGGCGCCATTTCGGGACTGATGGGCGGCGCCATCCGCCTGCGCAGCGAGCCGGGGGATCCGGACCTAAAGCCCTTATGGCATCCTCGCGTCCTGACCATGACGCTCGTATGGATCGCGCTGAACATGCTGACCGTGTTCGTGCCGTTGCCGGTAGGCGAGGGGATGGTCGTCGCCTGGCAGGCGCACGTGGCAGGCTATATTGCCGGGCTCCTTCTTATATCGCCGTGGATGCGCCTGTTTCACCGCCATTATTTCCAGGCATGGTAAACGCTCGACGCACTGCACCCTCACGACAAGTTGACGCTCGCATAACGGCGATACGCTTGTAAAGCGATGGGTTTCCTGAGACCATTTCCTTTCGGTGAGTAAAACGACAATCATCCGATGGGAGGGTGCGCCGATGCTGGTCAATCAGCTTCTTAATGCCAAGGGGCGTCAGGTCTTTACCGTCGCGCCCGACGATAGTCTCGCATCCATCGCAGCCCTGCTGCACAGCCGCAAGGTCGGCGCCTTCATTGTCACGGACCGTATAGGGCGGGTCGTGGGCGTCGTGTCCGAACGGGATATCATCCGCGCCGTCGCCGTGGACGGACCGGATGCGCTCAGCCGGCCGACCAGCGATTATATGACGCACGACGTCATTTTCGCTTCGCACGGGGAAACCATCGATGCGCTTCTGGAACGCATGACCGACCGCCGGATCCGGCACCTGCCGGTGATGGAAGGGGCGCGTCTGATCGGCATCGTGTCGATCGGCGACCTGGTGAAGAGCAAGATCGCCGAAGCCGAACATGAGGCGCATACGCTCAAGGCCTATATCACCGCGGGTTAGAAAGCGGCGTAAATGCGCGATCTGGGGATAAATGAAGAAACCCTTCATTTCGCACTTGCGTTCCTCAGGCGGCGTGCGTAAAAGCCGCCTCCTCGCTGCAGGCGGTTCCGACCGCTGGCCCGCGAAACTCCTGAAGAAAAGATTAATTCAGGGGCTTGCGGCCGGAACGGAATGGGACTAAATACAGCGCTCCACCGATTCCGAAGGGCTTTGCAAGGGTTGCCCGCTAAAGCAATCCAAGAGGTCTTTCGTTTTCAATTTTCTCCGGCGCCGCTTCAAAACGGCCTTGTGGAAAAAGAAAAAAATCGGTTGACATGAATTAGGCGCTTCGCTAAATCAGCGCCTCCTCTGACAACGGGTTAAGTTGTTGCCTCGGCCGGTTCGGCTGGCCGATGGTTCTGGTCTTTGACATTGTGGATCTGGAAAGAGAAACGCAGGCGGCGGTGTTCTGGCGCATGATTGAGATATCATGCAGTACGACACTAAAGTTTGCGGTCTCTAATAGACAACCATTACGGTTTGGACTTCGGTTCAGATCGAGTGGGACTCGTTAATGAACGTAAACTTACGCAGTGATTTAGATTACTGAGTGAAGTGTTGAACTCAACCTGAGAGTTTGATCCTGGCTCAGAGCGAACGCTGGCGGCAGGCCTAACACATGCAAGTCGAACGATCCTTCGGGATAGTGGCGGACGGGTGAGTAACACGTGGGAATATGCCTTTTGGTTCGGGATAACTGAGGGAAACTTCAGCTAATACCGGATAAGCCCTGAGGGGGAAAGATTTATCGCCGAAAGAGTAGCCCGCGTTGGATTAGCTAGTTGGTGGGGTAATGGCCCACCAAGGCTACGATCCATAGCTGGTCTGAGAGGATGATCAGCCACACTGGGACTGAGACACGGCCCAGACTC
>CAKZJB010000101.1 GCA_936940865.1 uncultured Asticcacaulis sp.
CAAGAACGGCAATGCCACGGTTCAGATCCAGAGCCAGGGCACGACCGACCTGCGCAGCGTAGCCAGCCTCGATGCCGCGCTTTCGTCCGGCGGCGTCACGAAGATGTATTCGCTTTACGACAGCCGCAACGAACTGATCGACGTCAAGCGTCCCGTCAGCGCCAATCTCGACGGCACGGTCGCCAGCGGCGGCAATGTCGTCGTGGACAACAGCGGGTTTGTGAAGGTCAATTACAGTACTGTTGGCGGCAGTCTGGGGGCGTCGAGCGACCCCAATAACTACTCAAAGCTGACGGCAAACGTATTGCTAAGCAGCGCCGAGCTGACCTCCACCAACGGCAATGGCCTCATTCATGTTAAAATAACCACGGATGATTCGTCGGTTCCGGGTGGCGAATATACATTCGCCGCAGGCACGATGAATTGCGGGACCTACAATCTGTCGTTCTACGATGGCCCCCAGCCGGGACAGGGCTTCACGGGCAATCCTCAGAGGACGGTCGGTATTACGGTGGAAGTCTATCAGGACGGCCCGTCGTCGACGAAGATTCCCCTGGGAACCAACAGCTTTTCGATTCAGACTCTCGCGACGATCCCCAATCTTGTTTCGTCGGTTCCGGCGGGCAAGGCGTTGAAGGCCGCCGTACCCAATGCCACCGCGATGACCATGTATGTGCGCGCCAGCGGGTCTTCCGGTGGCTATACCGCCGTTCCTGCCTCGCAAGTGCGTGACGCCAATAACGCAGTCGTCGCCGGCGCCTTTTTCGTCGATCTGACCAAGGCACCGTTCAATGGTGCGGCCAATACAAGCTGGGAGGTCAAGTACCTGGCCACGAATGCGAGCGGTCAGGTCGTGGACGCCAAGACCGGCACGGTGACATTCGACGGAAGCGCGGCTCCCATCCCGTCGGCGACCAGCTTCGACTCTGTTCCCGTCTTCACCGCGTCGCAAAGCGGAGGCTTGTGGACGCTGACCAATAGCGCCGTGACAATTGCCTACAGTGACACCAGCCAGGCTTTTAACGCGTTCGGTGACGTCACCAGCCAGACGGATGCCCGCAACAATACGACCAACTACACCTACGACGCTTTCGGCGACCTGATACAGAAGACCGGGCCGCAGGTCACGGTCGTCGGCGAAAACGGTGTCGCCAGCCAGGTGACTCCGACGGACACCTATTATTACGACAAGTCGGGTCGACAAGTCGGCCATCGCGACGCCAACGGCAACCTGACGACGCAGGATCTTCTTGCCGGCACGGGCTACGACGGCGCGGCGGCCCTGGTTACGGCGCAGTACAACCCGGGCGGTGGCGGAACCATCACGACGACCTACGACATTTTTGGCAATGCGCTGACGGTTACGGACGCAATCGGCGCCGTAACGACCAACTCCTACGACAAGGACAACCGGCTGATTACGGTGGCGCACGCCAGCCGCGGTTCGTCGCAATTGGTCGATACCTATAGCTACGACGGTCTGGGGCAGCGCCTGAAGCACTGGAACAATGTCTGGGGCTCCGGCGTGGTGGAGACGACGGACTACGACCTGCTGGGCCGCGTGACGAAGTCCGTCACTTTCGGCGGGCAGACGACAACCTACGGCTACGTCTGGAATGTCATGACGGCCAGCGGGCGCGTCACCGCCGGCCAGGCCAATATCGGCTCATGGACGGCGACCATCACCAATCTTGCCGGCAAGGTCTCATGGTCCACGACGGACTATTTCGGCAAGATCAGCGCCAGCTCGGACTTCGGTTCGCACACCTCTGCCTTTACCTACAACCTGGCGGGCCAACTGACGCGTCAGACCAACAGCGCCGGTCAGTTGCTCGACTACATCTATACTTCCAGCGGACAGGTCGCCAGCATCACCGACAGCGGAACCGGCATCAAGTCGGTCTTCGCTTACGACAAGGCCGGCAACCGCATCGTGGAGGGCTATTACCGCATGGGCGCGACGCCCGGTTCGTACCAGAATTCGTTCATCACCTACGATGCGCTCAACCGGGTCGTTGAAATCAACGATCCCAACGCCGACATTACCTATGCCTATGATGCCAACGGCAACCGGCGTGAAGTCAAGACCAAATACCTGAACTTCGATCGGCTGGGGGCGCTGACCTACCTGGCCGCCGACGGCCTGACCAACCAGACCCTCACCCAGGATTACTGGTACAAATACGACAACATGAACCGCTTCGTGCTGACCAAGGGCACGCTATCGGGGGGAGCCATCTTGGTTGGGACCGACGGAGTAGCCATCACGTACAACAACCGTGGCGACCGTATGACGGCCGTCTACGGTAGCGCCAACAGCCATGCCGAAAGCTATACCTACACAGCCGACGGCTATCTCGACACGGTGAAGACCGGCGCCGATCTCAATACGCTTAAAACCGGCGCCAAGCGCGACAACGATTTGCTCGGCCGGATGACGGGCTATACCGAATACCAGGCCGACGGAACGACGGTGCTGTCGACCCGCGGGATCACCTACGACAACGACAACCGCATCACGACCGAGACCGACACTACGATCAACGGCGGCACGACCTATACCAGCGTCATTACCAACGATTACAAGCTATATAACGGCAGCACCTATTCCGGCACGGACCAGGGGGTGCTGGTGCACACGAAAAACATACAGACCCAGTCCGGAGGCGGATCGCCGGTCACGACCAATAGCAACTATTACTATACCTGGTGGAGCCAGGCCAAGTCATCATCCGCGACCGTCAATGCCACCGATCCCAACAACCCGAACGCGACTCAGTGGAATCCGGGCAATGCGAGCTACACGTACGACGTCAACGGCAACCTGACCCAGGTCAATGACGGCGGCGTCAGCCGGGTTGTGACCTATCAGACCGACAGCTTCGGCCAGGTATTGACCCGCAAGGAGACAGTAAACGGAGGCACAGGCGCGTACCGCAACTTCTTCTACCTGGCGGGCCACGTGGTGGGCGATGCCGGCAATGACAAGTTGCCCAGTCAGGTCGATTACGCCCAGCAACTGGCAACTGACCGGACCAACGCCTCCAGCGCCGGGACCGCGCTCTACACTATTGGAACACCGGTTCTGGGCTTCAATGCCAATTTCGACGAAAACTACCAGGCCTACAATTCGACCAATGTCAGTCAGAGCGGCAGCAGCTACAGCGTCATGGCGGGTGATACCCTGCAGTCGATCGCCAAGAACGTCTGGGGCGATTCTAGCCTGTGGTACGTGCTGGCGGACGCCAACGGCCTGTCGGCCGGTTCAGTCCTGGCGTCGGGCCAGAGCCTGATCATTCCGGCCAAGGTCGCCAACTTGCACAATAATAGCGGTGTATTCAAGCCGTACAATTCCGGCGACGCACTATCGAACACCACGCCGACCCTGCCGCAAGAACCGCAACCGCCGGCGCCCAAGCAAAATGGTTGCGGCGTTGTCGGGCAGATTCTGACCATTATCGTCGCGGTTGTCGTCGCGGCAATCGTGGCGCCTTATGCCATGGCCACGATCGCTAACCTGGAGGCAGGAGCAACGAGCCTTGGCGGTGCCATGGCGGTTGCTGGTGGCGCCGAGGCCAGTGTTGCGGGTTTAAGCGCGGCAACGGCGGTGTCAGCATCCGCCATAACCGCGGGAACGGCGACGGTGGGTTGGGTCACCGCTGCAGCCGGCGGAGCAATCGGCGGCCTGGCTGGAGGCCTTGGTAGCCAGGGCTTTGCCGTGGCAGCCGGGATACAGTCGAGAATCGACTGGAAGGCTGTGGCGATGGGTACGATCTCCGGAGCCGTCGGAGGAGCAATGGGGGGGCTTATCAAAGGCGCTGGACCACTCAGCGCTATCGGACGCGGCATGGCGGGGAATATCGTCACCCAGGGCGTCGAGATCGGACTTCATATGCAGAAGCGGTTCGATTGGACCTCCGTGGCTGTGTCCGGTGTGATGGCCGTCGTGGACTGGGGCATGAACAAGTGGGAGAACGGAGTATTGCCAAGGGGCTCAGATGGACGACCTGCGAGCCAGATACTATCGGGTCAAGTGTTGTCCGGCACCGCAGGGCTTCTCGCTGGAGCGGCTACCCGGACCGTTATGACGCACGATAGCTTCGGTAAAAGCCTGATGTCGGCCCTGCCCGATGCGATCGGGCAGACGATCGGAGGGATAATCGCCAACGCATTGAATGGTCCACAGAAAGAGCTCTCGTCGGATGATGCTGTAAAGGACATAAATGAACGAATGAAGGCCTTGATGGGCGACGATATTACGCCGGAAACTGCCCAAAAGATGGAGGATTTCAACAAGGATCTTGCTACGAGAATTGATGCGACCCGCGCGATGGAATTGAAGGACCCTCGACAGGCGTCGTCAATGCAGTATGCGATCATGAAGGACGCTCTGGGCATTGTTGCCTCGACCGTCCAGGGCAAGCAAAAAATTGCTGAAATGAATCGGTTGCTGTACGATGACGATGGAGACGTTCAGTATTCTGCTGCGTCGGAGGACGCGATTCAGCTTCCGGATGCCCATTCGACAGCGTTGAGGCCCGGATATGCCATGGGACTTCTCGACCGTCCGAATGTCATTGCGGGGCGTATTGAGGAAAAAGTCACTGGCGAAATCAATGAGTTCCTTGACAAGACCCCAGGAGCTAGAACCGGCTTGCAAGTTGTCGGCATTGGTATGGCGATTGCCGGGGGACCTGTCAGATATGCAGAAGGGATGGCTTGGGGCGCAGCTCATGACAAGATAACAGAATTGTCTGTCGATCGGTATAAAGACGTGGGGTACCGAGAAAGTTATGCGACCTATGGGGGGAAGGGCTTTGTATTTATCGGTGACGTCGTTTTAGGGGCTAAGGCAGGGGTAGGTATAGCCAAGACAGTAGCTTCAGCCGCCGGTGGAATCTTCTCAGCGCTTAAAAGGACGGTCACCCGGGCACCCGAGGGACGGGGAGGCGGGGTTGATCCTTCTGCTTTTTCTAGAGCAGAAACCGGCTTCCGTAGCTCTAATGGCACAGCTAACTCTGCTTCCGGCGCACGCCTAAGGGAGGACTTAGCACGACAAGCTGGGATACCGCGTTCCATTGATACCGTATGGGGGAGCAAGCTGGAGGATCTCAAGGAAACCTATCGGATGGACGGTCGAACTGTTACCGATAAGGTGCCGAGGGCAAGTTCGTCAGGGAATGCACAAATTTTCACCATTGATGCGCCGAAGGGCGGTGGTGTAGTTGTAAAGGAGGTTCAGTTTAGTCCACCTAGCGCCGATTCGGAGCATATGGGGCAATATTATAAATTTACTTACACTGATGGTTCTAAGGTAAAGATTATTGATCCATCTACTTATCACCCAACCGGGTGGCCGGAAGGAAATACAACATTCTATAATCAAGCAGGAAAAATCGTTGATTTTAACGCAACAACTAAGACATGGTTTGTCAAATGATGTACGATTTTGATTGGGGGGCGGAAATTAAGCCCGGGGTAGGAATGCTCGGATTACCTCTCGGGTTAACCTATGACGCGGTTACTAAACTTATTGCAGCTAAGGTGGAGGGGAAAACGGGGATTGCTGTTTTCAAGAATTCGCCCCGGTTGTTGGTCGACTCCAGTCAGGAAGGTGCAATATTTTTGCGCGGGGCCGATGTTAAAGAACGTACATACGATTGGCACGGGCTTCTGGCTCGTTTGATTTTTGATCAAGAGATATTGACTCAAATTATTGTTCAATATTTTAAAGGAGAAGATAAATATAGATACAGTGGAAAATTATTTGGTGATATAGGGCTTGGCTCTAAGGTCGTTGAACTAATGGAATTTCATAAATTCGATTTTGATGATGGAGATGAAGTTTTTTATTCAAATGAGGTGGCGGGCCTTGAGGTTGGCTCAGAAAATTCATGCAGTTTAGAAGAAATTCCGGGGCAGAATATAGTTTATATAAAGGTTTTCAAACCAATGTTTCAATAACATGGAGTGCGGGCCGCAATAATTTTTTATAGAATATAAAATTATACAATGATTATTTATTGCAAATATAGAGGCTTGTGGCGGTTTCTGTTCTTTTTAATGAAGAGCAGTGCTATATATTGGTTCAAGAGCGGGTAAGCGATCTTCTTCTGCGACGCTAACCGTAAACGTTTCTTGGCGGAGTTAAGTGAAGGGCTTACAAAATATGTCTGCTAGCTCTCCCAGGTATTTGTGCGCGGCGTCTTGGGGGATAAACTGCGCGGGCAAACTCATATTAGCCAAGTCAAACGTCTTCCTTTTCCGATTGCTCCTTGTCGATTATCAGGGTTCAAACACCGTCGCGGATATGGAGCACAAATAGAAAACCGGAGCGAAATGCTCCGGTTTCAATACCCAGGATATCGGCCGATTATCCGCTGGCTCCCCGTAGGTCCTCAAAGACCTGGTCGGCGCCGAAGCGGTAATAGGTAAGGATCAAGGCGGCTGCCGAGAAGATGGTCATGCGAAATGCTTCGCTATCCCAGACCTTGCGCTTGCTCGGCAGGCGCTTTTGCAAAGGCTCGAAATGCAGAGCAATGGCCGCTGCGATTTCGTGTTTTGTCCGCGCCCCAACGGTACCAAATACTTTGTACACTTCTTGCTTGGTGAAGACGGCGACATCGACACCGCGATTCATAGCCAGGGCCGCGACCGCGCGGCATAAATCAACGATGCGCGGGTGCCGCGCCGCCGGCGCCTCGTAAGCCTCAAGCACTAAGGTCTGCGGCTCGTATTTGGTGAGCATCGCATCCACCTTTGAAACGCACAGGGAATTCCGCTTGCTGGCGTGCACCTTACTATAGGCAACACCCCAGTCGTGGGCGGAAAATGGTCCTTCAAACACTGCCCAGCCAAACCCGCGAGTTGATGGCTGGATAGCGAAGATACGAGGAAGGCGAGGGTAGGTGCCTGTCATGCTCCCGCGGAATTGCGCGAGGCTCGTAAGACCATGCTGCGGAACAGGCGGCGCTTGAGTTTCGACGCGCTGTCGTGGCGATTGCGGATGAGCGCATCGAGCTTGGAGGCTCGCTGCATCACCGCCTCTTCTATCTTGCGATACTGCCCAGGGAAGAGTGCACGTGGAGTAAGGCCGAGCACAACTTGGAGACCGAACGAGAGATCGAGATTGAGGGGTGATGCACTGGTTTCGTGGCGCGTCAGAATGCCTGGACTGGTGCCAATAAGGTGCGCGAGTTCGGCGGGGGTCAATCCCCATCGTCTCCGATGCTGGCGCACGAATGACTTTTGTATCATACAGGGAACGGTTAGTTGGTAAGGGCGGCTCAATGGCCGTCTTTTCATCATTCACGAATTCGGCCGTTTGCACACGACGTCACCTATAGGGGGGTGGGCATAACTGCCCTACGCCGCCTTGTTGAGCACTGCAATATTAACGCCATAACGCTTCGCGAGCGCGGCGATCTGAGGCAGGGCTTCGATATGGACTGTGTAGAGGCCGTTCGTCTTTTTCGTTGGCAACCGTAGTCTGGTGCGGATGAAATGCCCGATGGCCTTTGGTGTGAGGCTCCGGTCGAAATCGTCGGCTGTCAGGCGATTGAAACGGTGCGCGATGTCTTTGACCGGTACGTGGGGCATGTTTGTCGCAGCGAATGCCTCCACCAGTGCTTGAAGCATGAGCGCATCCGAGGTTGAGGCCCGCTCTTCTTGGGCGCGCGTCGCTTGTTCCATTAATTCGGCGCCGATTCGGGCACGTGCCTGCTCGTCATCAACAAGCGACAGGAGGGCGAGTGCCGTCTGATTGAACCGCGGTTCGATGCCGGTGACGGCGCGGCGCGGATCGGGGCCGACACGAAATCGTGCATGAAAGCGCCAGGCGAGGAGGCGATTGCGGAGCGCGAGGGCGTCAGTTGCAAGCGATGCCGGCGTGTAGATCGGGATGTTTGGGCGAAGCGGCCGGCGGCCGGTTTCTTCGGTAAGGAAGCGGCTCTCAAGCGCTCGGTCGGCGTAGCTCTCACGCATGCCAACGAGCTTCGGTCCGTAAATGCGAAAGGCTTGGGGAGACAGTTCCCGATGGCGGTTCGCCATGGTGCGGAGCACCGGCATTCCTCGCTGATTGCCGTTGTTGAGAATTTTCACGATTTCAGCGGTGGCGTCCGAGAAGCGGAAGTCCGCTTCGTCTAGGATCAGGGTGCCGCCGGTGGCATCAAGGATATGGAAGATAGGCGAGACCGTGGAGGCCCCGGACGCTAGGAATGGCTTGTAGCAGATGGAGCCGACCGTCAGGAGGGCGCGGCTTTTGCCGGTGCCGTAGTCACCGCGCCAGCGTAGATACGGCAGCTCATTGAACGCGTCATAGACCCAGGTCAGGAGCACGTAGTGGGCGGCAATCTCCTCGAAGCCAAGAGACAGGTCGACGTACTGATGGAAATAGGCGCGGATGTCGGCGAGCAGGTCCTCTTTGCTGGTAAAGTTCCCGACATGTGAAGGGAGCAGCAGGCAGCCCGATTTCAGTAGTCCGTTCTGCGGTGAATAGGGAACTATCTGGCTGTTCTCGCCATAGATAAAATCTGGAGCCGTCGTGACCGTTCCATCTGGTCGGCAGATCGCCAGCATCGTGCGCTCGGCGTCAGCGTCATATAGCGTCTCGACCAAAGTCTTATTGGGAAATTCTTCTGAAATAATGGGACGCGGCGACGGGGTGTTGGTGCTCATGCCTCCAGCGTATCTCCTGAGCATCTAGGCGCTAGACTCCCCCTTGATGGCTAAAGAGGGGAGTCTAGTCAGGCGTAGGGTGGGTTGCGATCATCATCCCATGAGCAACCCATCTCGACGCCCAGGTGATCGCCTGTTGGACAAATATTTTCCCGATGCCGATGAGGCGACGCGAGAAGCGGCGCGCGATGCATTCAGGAAATATGCGGTTCTTCTCGTGCGATGGGGGGCGAGGATTGAAAAGGAGGAAGGGCTTTCCTGTGGTGACGATTCGACTCATTCGGGAGGCGGAGTCATACTAGAGTCCGCATGAAGCGGTATCTTGCCTACATTCGCGTCTCGACGGTCAAACAAGGTGAGCATGGATCTTCACTCCAAGAACAACGGAGCTCCATTGAAATTTATGCCGCGAAGCACGGCTTGGAAATCTGCGCCTGGTATGAGGAAATGGAAACGGCGGCGAAGCTTGGGCGCCAGATGTTCAATCGAATGCTCGGGGAGATCGAAAAGGGGAATGCCGCTGGCATCGTTATCCATAAGATCGACCGAAGCGCCCGCAACCTAAAGGATTGGGCACGGTTAGGTGAACTGATCGATCTTGGTGTCGAGGTTCATTTTGCCCATGAAAGCCTTGATTTAGCTTCACGCGGTGGCCGGCTTGCGGCAGATATTCAAGCCGTTGTTGCCGCTGACTACATCCGCAATCTTCGCCAGGAAGTACGAAAGGGATTTTATGGCCGCCTGAAACAGGGGTTCTATCCACTGCCGGCACCACGGGGATATCTGAATCAAGGGAAAGCCAAGCCTAAGACCATTGATCCGACTGAGGGGCCGCTGGTCCGTGACATGCTCGAACTATATGCCAGCGGGCAATACTCGTTTGACTCGCTCCGAAGAGAAATGAAGAGCCGTGGGTTATGTGGGCCGAATGGAAAGCTGTTAGCTAGAAATGCGGTAGCGCGCATCCTCCATAATCCGTTCTATATGGGTATTATCCGGCTAGAGCGAACGGGCGAAACATTTCAAGGCAACCATACGCCGCTTATTCCTGCAGTGACATTCCAACGTATCCAAGAGGTAATGTCCGGTCGAGCCTGTGCCCGACCAGGTCGGCTTGAGCCTCTCTTTCGTCGCCTCATAACCTGCTCTGGCTGCGGATACCGACTGACGGGCGAACGTCAAAAAGCGCATATCTACTATCGCTGCCACAGCCGCTCTTGTCGGGGCACGTCGATCCGCGAGAGCTACTTCATCAGGGTAATTGAAGCGTACATCAAGGAGCTCTACCTCCCCGACCAGGACATTGGGGACTTAAGGGACTTGGCACAGGCTGATGCCGCAAACGTCGAAGCCGAGGCTGCTGCTCGTCGGCAGGAGCAAACCTTAAAGCTCAATCTGTGTGAAAATCGCCTATCCAAGCTCACCGATGCGTTCCTCGATGGCGCGATCGACAAGGATCTGTTCGAAAAGCGGAAATCCGAGCTCTATATGGAACGGCAAGCATTGCGCGATCAATTGGAGGAAGTTTCCGTCGGTTCCGTTCGTCAGCGGATAGTCAAAAAGATCGAGCTCGTGATGGCAAAGGCCAAAGTCGATTTTGACGCGATGGAGGACGTTCGTGACCTCCTTGCTTTGACGACTTCGAACCTGTCGGTAGTAGGAAAAGAGCTTGTTATTGAGCCAAATTTTCCATTCGGCCACATCATAAAATGGCAGAAAATTAAAAACGGTGAACCGTATCGGATCTTAGTTCGAAACAACCCCTATCTTTTGCTCAGGGAGTTGGAGGATGGGCTGATCTGGAATATTGACTTGCACGGGGCTGCTAAGTCGACCTGCTCTTGTCGTCCTGATCATTTTCTCGATACCATTGCCCAAACCGCTGAAGAATAAAGTTTGTTGATGAGCCGACCGTATATTTCGAAATCTTTTTATCCACTTCCCTGATGTTATATGTGCTGACTAAATGGAGTTTAGAACCAGATGGAAGGACAACGAGTCATAGACCGAAACGACGAATATTGCTGATGATCTGGTTAAGAAGTGCGGCGAAATGATTGTTGCCGACGACATGGCTCGGACTGAAATAGCTGAGCGTTACAAAATGCTTGGATTTGGCAACTCCGAAATGAACAGAATTATCGGGGAGGCGTACGATAGTGTCGCAAAAATATAAAGGACACCGAGGGGTGTCCTTAGTTGACTTTATTCTGCTGGTCGTGGATCATCGCACTGGTCGCATTGTTCATCCACCCCGCCATACGTTTCGTTAAACGTGGCGGCATCAATAGCCGCGTGGATTACTCCACCACATACACACTTACGAGGCCAGGCCCCGAGCTCGGTACCTTCTCCTGCGCTGCATTGCTCGACAGTGCAGGTCAGGTCACCCTTTTTGTGAAGTCCGGCATGAACGCAATATACGCCAGTGATCTGAATAGTATTTGCTTCATCACTCATATTCATCTCCTCTACGATTGGAGGACTTTCGAATATTCAAAAGCCCTCCTCTGTAGGGGAGAGATTAATTTATAACACAAATTGCGAATTTTGACAAAAATGCGCCTGTACACTGGTGCGCCAGGATCGAGGAGCGCATGAAGCAGGAAGCGCTAGACGGAGAATCAAGTGCTGACCAGGGAGCCGTAGCTGAATAGGGAAGTTCGTATCCCCGAGGGGTTCTGAACGGCTGAGCGCATTATCCCCACCCCTACCATCAAAAGAGCCCGCAAATGCGGGCTCTTTTGATGCAAGACTACGCTTGCGATAGGGGGGTGTAATGGTGAACCGTATCGGATCTTAGTTCGAACCAACCCCCACCTTTTGCCTATGAAATTGGAAGATGGGAGTAGTTGGTCGCTTGATCTAAGTAATTTTAATTCCGCTTCAGTTCTTCATAATGCGGATGAGTTTCTAAAGGAGATTGCAGCCACGGATATGTAACATTATTGTTAGTCTGGGGTAGATGCGAGGTCTTCAATAATCCTGCTATACTTGTGGGCAATGAATAAAAGATTGATGATCATCTGTTTAGTAATAAGTGTCGGGGTAATATTCGCTTTATTCGCCTCTTTTGGGGTGTGGAAAAGTAAAACGTCGATTCAACCGCACGTCACGCCTTGTCGGTCGGGCCAACATTTTGCAATTGACTATTATCGTGAAGAAAATCATATATGTCACGATGGGCTAGTAACTCCTATTGACCCAAAGACGTTTAGTAACACCGAGCCGGCTACGGACTTTGCGCTTGATAAGGAGCATGTATATTACCTTGGTACCACTACTGCAATTGATCGGTCTTCATTCGAGATAGTGGAATTCCATAGTTACGACAGAGAGTCTCCTTTGGTAAAGGACAAGAACCATGTTTACATTGCGTTTAATGATGTTAACCCTCCCTTCGGTGAGATAGATGTTATTAAAGATGCAGACCCAAAAACATTCGTCGCGCTGGTTGGGTATGGTGAGGAGGACGGATATGCAAAAGATGCAACCCATGTTTGGCACGTCGGAACATTAGTTGTCGGAGCGGACGCGCCCTCATTCCATTTGGTTAAGCTGGGTGGGGACATAGATGCCGAGGACGCCCAGAATACGTATTGGAGTGGCAAAAGGGTAGGTTCTCACCTAACTAACCTGCATACAGTGCAAAAAATACCCTGAAGTTCCAATCTTCGACAGTCTCGACCGCATATCAACGGCGGTATCGGGGCTACTAAACTTTAGTCTTTCGACTTTCCCGATATTGTTCAATTAGCGTAAAGGCGAGGCATGCGAGGCCGGCAAACAAAAGCCTCCATGCCTCTGCCTCGTTCACTATACCGAGTTCATGGAATACGAATGCCGAGGCGCACGTACCGGCCGATAGTGTGTAACAGACGATCAACTTATTCATTATGCACATCGTGACACGAGTTATTTGTTTAGAAAAGGGATGTGCCTGACTGAGCAAGTTCGATATCCCCGAGGGGTTCTGAACGGCTGAGCGCAATATCCCCACCCCTACCACCAAAAGAGCCCGCGTTTGCGGGCTCTTTTGGTGCAAGACTACGCTTGCGATAGCCGCCCTCCGGCGCCTGAGTGTCGCGTGGGTTCTCTACAGAATCGCCGCCTCGCGAAATGGCAAGATATACTGTCCCAAAAACGAAAAGGCCCGGATCAAATTGACCCAGACCAATAAATCTGATATCTCTAGGAGTCCCGAGATTGGGAAAGGACCGGGGTGCAGTAGCTGATCTCGCAAGGAACCACGCTGCACCTCCGGTCCTAGCTATCACTATCGAGTAAAGAGCCTAAGCTTTTGTACGCGGTGTGACTTCTAACGATCGCATACCGGTGCGCAGAAGTCAAGCTCTCTTTGTTGTAAACCTGAGGTAGGTGGTCGGAGGAACAATAATGTGCAACTGATTGTTGCCGATGACATGGCTCGGGCTGAAATGGCTGAGCGTTACAGAATGCTTGGATTTGGCATCTCCGAAATGAACAGAATTATCGGGGAGGCGTACGATAGTGTCGCAAAAATATAAAGGACACCGAGGGGTGTCCTTAGTTGACTTTATTCTGCTGGTCGTGGATCATCGCACTGGTCGCATTGTTCATCCACCCCGCCATACGTTTCGTTAAACGTGGCGGCATCAATAGCCGCGTGGATTACTCCACCACATACACACTTACGAGGCCAGGCCCCGAGCTCGGTACCTTCTCCTGCGCTGCATTGCTCGACAGTGCAGGTCAGGTCACCCTTTTTGTGAAGTCCGGCATGAACGCAATATACGCCAGTGATCTGAATAGTATTTGCTTCATCACTCATATTCATCTCCTCTACGATTGGAGGACTTTCGAATATTCAAAAGCCCTCCTCTGTAGGGGAGAGATTAATTTATAACACAAATTGCGAATTTTGACAAAAATGCGCCTGTACACTGGTGCGCCAGGATCGAGGAGCGCATGAAGCAGGAAGCGCTAGACGGAGAATCAAGTGCTGACCAGGGAGCCGTAGCTGAATAGGGAAGTTCGTATCCCCGAGGGGTTCTGAACGGCTGAGCGCATTATCCCCACCCCTACCATCAAAAGAGCCCGCAAATGCGGGCTCTTTTGATGCAAGACTACGCTTGCGATAGGGGGGTGTAATGGTGAACCGTATCGGATCTTAGTTCGAACCAACCCCCACCTTTTGCCGAGGAAATTAGAAAGTGGAGGTAATTGGTCGCTCGACTTGTCCGATGCGCAGATGGCTTATATTCCAGATTGTACCAAGGACTTCTTAGGTGCTGTCGCAGAGACTTCCGGTCATGAAAGTGATACTTCGAGTCCCGCTTAGGACGCGGACTTAGCAACTAGATTGTAAGCAGTTTCTCCGCAAGCGCATCTCAACATATTCTTTTTATGCCCATCTGCCACAACATAAATATATTCGTTACATGATGAACAACGGAACTGGCGTTCAAACTCCTTATATGCGGCTACGACCGGCATGAAATCCTCTTTTGTAAAATCTGCCCAGGCGTTGTAGTGGATTGCAGGGTTTACTTGCCATTGGTCTGCCTGAGTAGCTTGAAAAGCAGACGAAAAATCCTGCTCTCTCGCGTTTAATTGCTCAAGTATCTCTTGTTTTTTCCAGCTACTAGCCGAGCTTTTGGCCTTTTTGAAGAGGTCTTTCAATGCGGAGACTGCTGCTGGTAACAAATCCCCTAATTCGTATCGGCCATCGCCCCGATATTCTACCTTTCCCCCAAGCAAGTCCGAAAACTCACCACTTATATACTCCAAGTGGTGTCGTAAGAGCCCTGCGGCGGCGCGGACATCATTTTTATCCAATTGGCCGTTGATTTCGTCCCAAACATCTCCCGCTTTCCACTCCATCGGTCCGTGCGCTACATCCCATTTGCGAAATTCAAGGGCTGCTTTCGGTTTTATCAGACCAACTGTACCCATAAGTCTCAGCCAAACACCGTCATGTGTTGTGAGCACAAATTGAGTACTGGGAAACGCCGTCTTTAATAAGGTGCATACCGCTCTTCGGTGACCACGATCCACCGACATCAACACATCGTCGAGTACAGCAAATGTAAAACTATCACCGAGTAGATATCTCATTAGTGCCAAATACAGGCACAGCCCCATCGCATCTTGATGTCCTTCACTGTGGTAGGCGCCAGGAGGAAAAAATCCTCGTCCATAAAATTCCACATCAAAGCCCAATTTACCAATTGAAGGCCGGAGCTGTGCTTCAAAAGCGGCTTCGTCATCGGCATTGATGAGGCGATAAAATTTTTGGAATTCCGCTTCCACTTCCTTGTAGATACTGGCCAAAGCGTTGTTGCTTTCTTCAGCATAAATGTCAAAAGTTCGACGTGCGATGGATGCACGCCTGCTGGCACTGCGATGTCGACTGGCAGCGATGCGGTAGCCGCTCAGGCGCTCGTCTGCAACGGTTAAATAGTCTCGAGCTTTATCGCGTTCGTTAGGTTCGGGGAGAGATCGGACAGCCTCTTCCAATGCGTCTAAGGTACTGAGGGCATTGGTAAAAAGATCGGTCGGGAGGTCGATTGCGGCAATAGTTTCCTCCAAAGGAAGAAATTTTTGAATGCTATCAATTCTCTTTGAAATGTTTTCGCAAATGGCCGAAAGTAACTTCAAATCTATTGCAGGGTTTAGTCGTGGCCCATAAGGACGACAGCTATCTAGATTGTACTTAAGTTGCCCAAGAAATTTTGATATAGGGAGGAGAAGAGCTTCCGTAGCTTTCCGTTCCTGACTGATTGCTTCAAGGTGAGTTAGCTGTCGAGTGACAGCCTCGCGGAATTCGTGAGCGTTCCATTCCGTTTCGCAAACGGGACAAATTTTTCCATCGAACAATTCTATGGCCGTCTTCAGCATACCTTGTCTAGCAACACTCTGTAATTTTGCCTCGTCGCCTCGAAGGAGAAGGATTGCTTCCTTAGCTTTGGTTAGCTGCTCTGAAAACGTTGCTTCTTGGAAATCCTGGAGCGCCTGACGCGCGGCCAAAATGTCAGCCGTGGCTTGAGTCTTGGCAATCTGGATCGGTGACCCTGATTCCTGGCTTTCAAGGCCGTCACGAAGAGAGGTGGTCGCTTCTAAGGCGGGCAGGGGAGGAAGCGATAGGATTGCTCGACGCTCGTTGGCCGCGGCAAGAACGGCCTCCTTGCTCGGCTCCGGAATGCCCATAGCTCTTATTAATGCATCTCGTCCTGATGTAAGTGCCTGCGCAAGCGGTTGTACTTCTCGCTCCGCTGCGTTGGCTATTCTCTGCAATCGCTCTCGGAGAACTTCCAGATCGTTGAGCTGTAAGAGTGCTTGGACCTCTTTTGCTCTCTCGCCTGGTTCCGCCAACACGTACTTAATGATCTCGCGGCGTGAAAGTGCGACTTCGGGGTGCTGCTCAATCTCTGTTAAGACCCTCAAAATTTCGGGGTTGTCTGGCGTAACAGTTGGACGTCGTGCGGCCTTAACAGAGCGAACAATTCGGGCTTTCTTACCTATAGAAGGAATCGTAATATCGAGAGTAACTTTTGCTTTCTCGGGATTGAAGCGACTGTCAACATGGGGGCCGTGTTCCTTAACAGAAAGGTCGCCTCTGCCTTTGCCGGTCAGTCTGGAGATGCTTCCTGTAAGTGCAAATTCTAAGGCATCTACAATGCCGCTTTTCCCGGTTCCATTTGGGCCGGCGACGGCAAAGTTCTGGCCATTCAGCTGTATTTCTAACGAGCGAATTCCTCGAAATTCCTCGATAAGAATTTTATCGACCTTTATCATAACTCGTCACCAAACAAAGCTTGGCGTAGAGCAGCTTCCGACGAGTTATCATCGTCGACGAGCGTCTTTTTGAGGCGAGCGGCAACGTCTTTGAGATCGGGCTCTTCGCCTACGGCCGCTACAAATTTCTCCAAAACCCGCTTGGAGACAGACAATGTTTGGTTTTTCTGAGACTCAGGACTATCGCCCATAGACCTATTCTCCCACAAGCCGACACAACCTCAAGCTACTTATATCTTCGTTATCTCTCAAGCACCATTTTCCCGAGCAAACGCGCAGGAGGTGCGTATGAATGTCGATCTTGGGATGGCTAGAAGTGTAGGGTTTGACCTCAAGACTCCCAGGGTACACCCTGAGTCTATGTGCCCAAAAAGAAACCAAGCCGCCGACACGTCGGTCTATTCACAACATCAACTTGTCTGCAAGGTGGCGAGCGGATGACCATATACGACATAGGATAACTGAACCGCCCCGGGTTTGCCGGAGGCTCGTTGGTTTAAGTTAGGCTGCCATTTC
>CAKZJB010000102.1 GCA_936940865.1 uncultured Asticcacaulis sp.
CGGCCGCCCAGGTGGACGATCCGAACGCCAATTTCGGCCGCCCCGACCTGTTCGACCAGCCCTATACCCAGACGGTCAGCCGTGCATTGACCATCGCGGCGGTCGCCATCCTGGGCGAAGGCGGCGACAACAATGCCCAGAACCTGGTGGCGCTCCTCGACGAAGGCGATGGCGCCAAGTGCCTGAGCATGAGCAAGCTCAACCTCTATCAGTGCCTGGCCGTGGCCAAGCCGCATTATGAGGACGTCTTCTGCCTGGGCCAGCACGTGCTGATGGATACCGGCCAATGCCTCGGCAAGATGTCGAGCAATGCGCTGAGCTTCGAGCCCGTGCGCAAGATCGGCTTCAACGATGACGGCTCGATCGCCCATGCCGACGCCGTGCCCTACCTGCAGCCCGAGGCGCCCAAGTGCAAGAAGGGCAAGAAGTGCAAGGCCGCGCCCTCCGGCGCCAAGGCCGCGACGACCAAGTCGAGCGGCAAGAGCAAGAAGAAAAAGGGCTGATCCGCCTTCCATTCCGCTTAAATACGCCGGGGGCAACTCCGGCGTATTTTTTATTGAGGATTGGCGCTTGCAGGCGGTTGCGTCCCCGGACGGAGTCGTGTATGTCCCGCGCTCTTGAAATTTTCGCGCTGCGCCCAAGCGGCCGCGGCGCTCTTTTCTGTTTGAGGATGAAGGCTCATGGCCGAGATTGTTCTGGACGTCGAAGTGCGTGAACGCACCGGTACCGGCGGCGCCCGCGAAGTTCGCAATGCCGGCAAGCTGCCGGGTATCCTGTATGGCGGCAGCCTGGGCCCCGTGCCGATCGCCGTCAGCCTGAACGAGTTCAAGAAGGCCCTCTACACGGGCAAGCTGGCCGGCCACCTGGTCACGCTGAAGTACGGCAACGAGACCCAGAAGGTCATCGCCAAGGCGATCGACTTCCATCCGGTCACCGACGTGCCCGTCCACTTCGACCTGCTGCGCGTCGACGAGCACGCCAAGATCCGCATCAGCGTCCCCGTCCACTTCAAGAACCACGAAGCCTCGCCGGGCCTCAAGAAGGGCGGCGCCCTCAACGTTTCGGTCCATGAACTGGAAATCCTGGTTCCGGCCGACCACATCCCGGAAGACATCATCGTCGACCTGACCGGCTTCGAAATCGGCCACAGCGTCCACGTTTCGGACCTGAAGCTGCCGTCGGACGTCACGGCCGTCCTCAAGGGCGACGTGGTCATCGCCTCGGTCCGCTCGTCGGGCGCCAGCCAGAGCGAAGAAGCCGCCTCGGCCTCGGAAGGCTGATGCCACGGGGCGTTTCGCCCCTTCACATGGTAAGATAAAAAAGACTCGTCCGACGGATGGGTCTTTTTTATTAGAGCCCATCCCCCTTGTCCGGAGCGGTCCATGCATCTCATCGTCGGCCTCGGCAATCCCGGGGCACAATATGCGAAGAACCGGCACAATATCGGCTTCATGATGGTCGACGCCCTGATTGCCTCAGGGGGCTTCGGCCCGGAAAAGAAGGCCTTCGACGGTGTCGTTTCCGAGGGCCTGATCGATACGCCCAGGGGCAGGGAAAAGATCCTGGCGCTCAAGCCCCAGACCTACATGAACAATTCGGGCTTAAGCGTCGCCAAGGCCCTGCAGTTCTACAAGCTCAAGCCCGAGCAGATCACCGTCTTCCATGACGAACTGGATCTTGCCCCCGGGCGCCTGCGCATGAAGATGGGCGGCGGCCACGCCGGCCATAACGGCCTGCGCTCGATCATGGCGCATATCGGTCCGAACTTCATGCGCGGCCGCATGGGCATCGGCCATCCCGGCGCCAAGGAACTGGTGCTTACCTGGGTTCTGGCCGATTTCGGCAAAAGCGACATGACCTGGGTCGAAGCCCTTGACGACGCTTGCGTTCGCGCCCTTCCCATGCTCTTTTCCGGCACGCCGGACGCGGCAGACCGCTACCAGGCGGAAGTCATGCGGCTGGCGCCCGCCCCCAAGTTCGATGCCCGCCAACTGGCGGCGCAAAAGCCGCAGTAATGTTACTTTTTATGGTAACGAAAGGCCTAAGTGTGAAAGTCGGGATTGATTTTCGTCGCTATTTTGCCCCATTGTCATGCGAGCGCATTAGCGTTCGGGGTAATTTCAGGGCTTAACCAGTGGCACACGGGACTCTGTCAGACGAAAGACGGACAGACAACGGCGCGCAGCCCTTGCAGGCGCGCAAAGTCGTCCTGGCCACCCACGGCTCGCTCGGCGACCTGCATCCGTTCATCGCGCTCGGCCGCGCCCTGGCCGACAAGGGCTGCGCGGTATCGCTGGCCTCGCACCCCGACTACCGCCCCAAGGTCGAGACCGCCGGCCTCACCTTCGTTCCCTACGGCATCAGCCGCGACGACTACGTGCAGACCCTGCGCCTGCGTCCGGCGGAGATCGTAAAGCGCATCTCGTCCGACCACGGCTTCCTGATCCGCCGCCTGATCGCGCCCTATCTGGAGCGCTCGATTCGCGACATCCAGCCTTTCGTCAACGACTGCGACATCGTGCTGGGCTCGCCCTTCGCCTACGGCGCCCACATCGCCGCGTGCCTGGCCGGCAAGCCGTTCACCACGGTAGCCCTGCAGCCGACCGTCATGATGTCGCGCTACGACCCGCCCAAGATCAAGCAGGCGCCGTTCATCCTGTCGCCGCAGTCGAAACTGGCCGCCGCCTACAATCGTTTGATCATGAAGACCGGCGAGAAATTCATGGCGGCCAGCCATATCGAGGTCATGGCCATTTACCGGCGTTATGGCCTCAATCCGACCATCGGCCTGGGCGGCATCGTTTCGGACCACCAGACCATCGCCTTCTATTCCAAGGTCCTGCAGGACATCCAGCCGGACTTTCCCGCCAATACCGAGATCGTCGGCTTCCCCTTCCACGACAGCGAATCGGGTACGACGCCGACCCTGCCGGCCAGGCTCGAGGCCTTCCTCGAGGCCGGCCCTGCCCCGCTGGTCTTCAGCCTCGGCACCTGGGTCGTCTATGGCGGCGAAATGTTCTACCGCCGCGCCGTCGATGTCGCCAAGGCGCTGGGTGAGCGGTGTGTTATCCTGGTCGGCGGCGAAAGCCCGCTGCTCAATGAAGATTTCGGCCCCGATGTCTGCGTCGTCGCCTACGCCCCCCACTCCCTGCTCTTCCCGCGCTGCAAGGCCGTGATCCACCACGGCGGCATCGGGTCGACGGCCCAGGCCCTGCGCTCCGGCCGCCCGCAACTGGTCACGCCGGTCTTCGGCGACCAGTTCGACAATGCGTTCCGTATCGCCAAGTCGGGCGCCAGCCTGACGCTGAACTACGACAAGTGGCGCAAGTCGGCCGCCGTGAAGCTGATCCGCGACCTGCTGGCCAATCCGGCGATCGCCGCCCAGGCCGCCGCCGCGGCCCTGATGATCGCCAACGAAGACGGCGCCCGCGCCGCAGCGGATGTGGTGCTGGCGTCGATCTGAGGATGTCTTTGCGCTGAAATGGCGTTGAAGACATCCACAGATTGCACAGCTTTCACAGATTATTCAGAGTGTTATACCAACGGCGATTGGCTTTGACTCGATCGCCGTTGGCAAGGGCGACCGCCC
>CAKZJB010000103.1 GCA_936940865.1 uncultured Asticcacaulis sp.
TGGCTTCCAGTTCCGAGGTGGCTGCGGCCAATGCCGCGCGGTTCTTGCCCCAGAAGTCGAGGTCCCAGTCGAAGTTGAAGGTGACCTGGCCTTCGTCGGTATAGCCGTCCGGCAGGAAGGCCTTGGGGAAGAGATAGTTATAGCTCTGCTTGAATTCGTCGGCCTTGGCATTGAGCGAAAGCGACGGCAGGACCGAGGCCTTGGCGACGCCGGTAATGGCCTCGGCCTGGTTGAGGCGGGCCTCGGCCATGGCCAGCGTCGGCGAGTTCGAAAAGGCTTCGCTCATCAGGCCCGACAGTTGCGGGTCGCCGAAGGCCTGCCACCAGTTTTGCGATACGGCTTCGGCGATCGGATTGTCCTTTTTGGCCGAGCTGTTCTCGGACGCGAAGGGCGCCGATTGCGGCACGGTGGTGCAGGCGCTCAAAAAGAAGACGGCGGCGAGGGCGGTGGCGCCCAAAGCCCAACGATACTGAAGAATGGGGCGGCGGGAGGGGAAGGTGGGCTGTGTCATCGGCTTATATTTCTTGAATAACCGTACGGTATGGTCATTTGTTGACTGGACATATAGACGGAACTAAGCTATCTGTCAACATGACCATACAGTACGGTTCAGGAAAAATTTTGCGATGCAAAAAAGTAGCGTAGCGCCCGTAGAGGCGCCCAGTGCCAACGACGCCAACGAAGAGACGACGCGCAAGGGGCGCGGCGACCGCCGCCAGCTGATTCTCGATGTCGCCTCGGAAGTCTTTCTGAAGGAAGGCTATGCCGCGACGTCCATGTCCGAGATCGCCGCCCGCCTCGGCGGATCGAAGGGGACGCTTTATAATTATTTCAAGAGCAAGGAAGAGCTGTTCGGTGCCTATGTGCTGCGCAATTGCGAACTGCATCGCACGCAACTGGGGGGCATGCTGACCGAGGACGGCGACGTCCGCACCGTGCTGGCGGCCTATGCCCGCCGATATCTGGAGCTCTTCACGGCTGAAAAGACGCTGCAGAACTGGCGGGTCATCTCGGCCGAAAGCGCCAAGTCGCCGGAAATCGGCCGCGCCTTTTATGAAAGCGGTCCCCTGCAGGGCGTCAAGCTGCTGGCCGGCTATCTCGAACAGGCTGTCCGGCGGGGCGAACTCAGGATCGACGATCCCATGCAGGCGGCGCACCAGTTCATCTCGTTGATTCACGGCCGCATGATCAAGGCGCGGCTGCTGAACTATATCCCGGTGCCGACGCCCGAGGAAATCGAGCCCGAGGTTCAGGGCGCCATGTTCGTCTTCCTGGCCGCCTACGGCGTCAAGGCGTGAAGCGGCTTTATGCCATCATTGCCGTCGTTTCCGCCATCGTCGTCGCGGTGGTCGCGCTGGCCGTCCTGACCTTCGGCACGGCCATGGCGGGGGAACGTCCGCAGGGGCGGATGCAGGTCTGCACGGCGCAGTGGCGCGAGAGCGGCGCCGATCGCGCCGGCTACAAGGCCTTTATCCGGCAATGCCTGAACGCCGCGCCCGTCGCCGCGCAGGTTGAAAAACCCGAGGCCCAGGGCGGCAACCGCATGAAACTCTGCGGCGCGAAATGGCGGCAGGCCAAGGCGTCGAACGCCACGCACGGCCAGACCTGGCGGCAGTTCTCGAGCGCGTGCCTGAAGGCAAGCGCCTAAATTTCGAGCACAGTATCGGCCAATATCCGGGGCGCCTCGCGGTGGCTGATCAGGATCAGGCCCTGGCCCTCGCGGGCAAGGCGCGCGCGCAGGCGGTCCACGACGAAGGCCTCGGTCTGCGCGTCCAGTCCCTCGGTCGGTTCGTCGAGCACCAGGACCGGTGCGGGTTTCAGGTAGGCCCGGGCCAGGCTCAGCCGCTTGCGCTCGCCGCCCGAAAGTGTGACGCCGCCATCGCCAAGCCAGGTGTCCAGGCCTTTCGGCAGGGCCTCGATCCGTGTCTTCAGGGCCGCGTCATCGAGCGCCTGCCACATCCGGTCTTCGTCGGCATCGCCGGCCATGAGAAGATTCTGCCTGACGGTGCCGGTGAGCACCGGCGCGTCCTGGAGGCACGGCGCGAAATGGACGGTATCGACGCCGTCGTCGCGCAGGCCCAGCAGGGTTTCGACAAGGCGCGTCTTGCCGCTGCCCGACGGGCCGTCAATGCGCAGGCGCAAAGTACCGTCAAGCGCAAAGCCCCCGAAACGATCCGAATGCCCGCTCTGGACCGCCTCCGGCAATTCATAAAGTGTGGCGACCCGCGTCTTTGCCGCTTTCGCCACGGCGGCCTGGCCCCGCGCTTTCAGCAGCGCGCCCAGGCTTTCCATTCCCATGCTGGCGGCCAGGAGCGCCAGCGCCATGTCGGCCAGCCCGCCGTGCATCGACACCGCCGCGATCGCCGCCAGGCAAAGGCCGGTCAGGACCGTCACGGCGGCATTGGCCAGGGCGTCGGCGCCGATCGTTCGCGTCTTCGCGGCGTGCAGCCGGTCTTCCAGCGCGTCAAGTTCGGCCAGCAGGCGGTCCTTGAGGTCGTAGGCGCGCACGTCGGGCAGAATGGCCATGATGTCGGCGACGCGCGCCTTCAACTGTCCCAGCGCGGCCTGCTCCGCGCCATCCGAAGACCTGTGCCCGTAAATCCAGCGCGCTACGGCATAGGCCGCCGCGACGAAGGCCGCGAAGGTCAAGGCCGCCCACGCGGTCGCCCATCCGCAGAAGACACCGGCCATGACAAGGCCACCGGTGGCGGCGTAAGGCGCGCTTTGCATGACAAGATCGTTTTCGAGCGCCGTCACATCCTCGATAAATCGGCTCGACGCATCGCCCCGGCTCACGCCCAGGCTTTGCGACGGCCGCGCGGCGACGAGTTTTGCGAACAGGCCGGGGCGGACCACCGCCATGGCGCGCAGGGCCGCCGAGTGGCCGAGATAGCGTTCGCCGTAGCGCAGCGCCGTCCGGGCGATGGCGAACAGGCGGATAAAGGCGCTGGGCAGGACATAGTTGAAGGCCTGCGCCGCCAGCGTGCCGCCCGCGCCGGCGATTGCCGCCGCCGTCAGGAACCAGCCGGACAGGCCGAGCAGGGCGACGGCGCAGACACTGACGCCCGCCGCCATCGCCGCCGTCAGCCACAGGCGCGGGCGGAAGGGGCGGATGGCCGCCTTTTGGAAGGCTTCGAAATTCATGCGACCCTGACCTCCTGGCCGGCCAGCGCGACCAGCGCCGGCGAATGGCTCGACAGGATGACCGTGCGGCCGGCAAACACCGCGGGCAATACCGCCAGCACTTCGGCCTCGGACGCCGCGTCGAGGTCGGCGGTCGGTTCGTCGAGCAGCAGGATCGGCGCGTCTTTCAGCAGGGCGCGCGCCAGGCCGATACGCTTGCGTTCCCCGCCCGACAGACCGGAGCCGCGGTCGTCGAGGCGGGCGTCGAGGCCGCGGGCGGCGACCAGCGGGCCAAGGCCCGCGACCGCGACGGCACGGGCAATGTCGGTCTCGGCGGCGCGCGGATTGGCCAGCAGCAGGTTGTCGCGCAAGGTTCCGGTCAGGATGGGCGGCGATTGCGACACCCAGCCGATACTGTTTGCGATGTCGTCGATCGGCTTGCCGTCGACAAGGATGCGCCCCTCGAGCAACGCGCCGTCGCCCAGCAGCAGGCGCAGCAGCGTCGTCTTGCCGCTGCCTGTCGGACCCGTCAGTGCGGTGACCGCGCCGGGGCGCGCGGTGAACGACACCGGTCCGATGCGAAAGGACGGGTCGTCATGGAAGCCGGTCGCGACTCCGTCGAAGACGACGGCCGGGGCACCGGCAAGCGCGACGGCGGCGGGCCGGGGGCTGCCGGTCTCGAGCGCCATCAGTCTCTCGGTGGCGGCCACGGCGGTCTGGCGGTCGTGATAGGCGGCGGACAGGCGGCGCATCGGGGCGTAGACTTCGGGGCTGAGCGCCAGGACGAAGAAGGCGGTGCCGAGCGTCAGGTGTTCGGGGACCTTGAACGGCAGTTCACCCAGCAGCGAAAAGCCGCAATAGACGGCGATCATGGCAACGCTGAGCGCGCTGAAAAATTCCAGCACCGCCGAGGTGACGAAGGCCAGCTTCAGGACCTGCAGGGTCCGCTCGGCCACGTCCGAAGCGGCGCGGGCCACGGCCGCGGTCTGGCGACGGCCGTCGGCGAAGACGAGGATCAGGGGCAGGGTGCGGATGCGGTCGACGAACAGATTCGACAGGCGCGACAGTGCGTCAAGTTGCCGCTTCGATTCGGCCGCGCTCGACAGGCCGAGCAGGGCCATCAGGACGACGAACGGAACAAGGCTCAAGGCCAGCAGCGCCGCGCTGACCGGGCTGCGGACGGCCGTAAGCGCCACCAGGATCAGCGGCGCGGTCGCCGCCTGGGCGCTGGCCTGGCGAAAGCGCGCATAATAGCCTTCCAGCGCTTCGGTATCTGCGAACAGATCGTTCAGCGCGCCGGC
This sequence comes from uncultured Asticcacaulis sp., assembly GCA_936940865.1. Classification (GTDB taxonomy): domain Bacteria; phylum Pseudomonadota; class Alphaproteobacteria; order Caulobacterales; family Caulobacteraceae; genus Asticcacaulis. The sequence goes on from CAKZJB010000103.1 coordinate 4,425, forward strand.
CGCGACCGTGCCCGACAGGGCCCGGTCCAGGATATCGCGGCGGATATGACGAATGACACGGCGGGCGATGTCCTGATTAAGCTTCTGGCTTGTAAGGCTTAATCCTGCGCGGATGGCAAGGCTTAACACCACGGCGCCCACGGGCCAGGCGATTAAATGCACGGCTGGCGCGTGTTGCCACAACCGTGTTACCATGTGGCTGAGGCCCCACGCGAATCCCGCCACGCAGGCGACGTCGGCGACTCCGAGAAGGGTGGCGAGGCGCAGCCGGGCGGCCTGCGGCGTTTGCCAGGTTTTCAACTGGCGGCGGATATCGGCTGGAGAAGACACGCGCGAGGGCACCAAGGAAACTTTCGGCAGGAAACGGCGACCGGGGCGCCGCGAAAGCGCATAGCACCGCCAGGATATGCGGCAAATTGCGCCAGATCAAATCCCCGGATGTTCGCGTATGCAACAAGGGCACCTGTCGCCTGCGTGATGCAGGCCACGTTCGACCAGGGGAGACATTATGGACCTCGCAACCGTCGAGCTGTCGCGCTGGCAATTCGCGCTGACCGCTCTTTATCACTTCCTGTTCGTGCCGTTGACCCTGGGTCTCAGCTTCATGCTGGTCATCATGGAAAGCGTGTATGTGCTGACCCGCCAGGAAATCTGGCGGACCATCACGCGTTTCTGGGGCACGTTGTTCGGCATCAACTTCGTGCTGGGGGTCGCCACTGGCCTTACCATGGAGTTCGAGTTCGGGACCAACTGGTCCTATTATTCGCACTATGTCGGTGACATCTTCGGCGCGCCGCTTGCCATCGAGGGCCTCATGGCCTTCTTCCTGGAAGCCACCTTCGTCGGCCTGATGTTCTTCGGGTGGGACAAGCTTTCGCGCCCGGCCCACCTGATGGTCACCTTCTTCGTCGCGCTCGGCACCAACCTGTCCGCGCTCTGGATCCTGGTCGCCAACGGCTGGATGCAGCATCCGGCCGGCGCCGTCTTCAATCCCGAGACCATGCGCATGGAGGTCGGCAACTTCCTCGACGTCGTCTTCAACCCGGTGGCCCAGGCCAAGTTCGTCCATACGGTCAGCGCAGGCTATGTGCTGGCGTCGGTCTTCGTGCTGGGTGTCTCCGCCATCTACCTGATGAAGGGCAAGTGGGTCAGTGTCGCCCGGCGCTCGATGGCCGTGGCCGCGGCTTTCGGCCTGGCTTCGTCCCTGTCGGTCGTCGTGCTGGGCGACGAGTCGGGCTATACGCTGACCGATAACCAGAAGATGAAGCTGGCTGCGCTCGAAGCCATGTGGCACACGGAAAAGGCGCCCGCCGGCATCACCGTCTTCGGTTTCCCCGACCTCAAGACCCACGAGACGAAGTACGCCGTCAAGGTGCCCTATGTGCTGGGCCTGATCGCCACCCGCAGCGTCGACAAGCCGGTCATGGGCATCCTGGAGCTGGTCGACACCGCCGAAGGCCGCATCCGCTCGGGCGTCATCGCCTATGACGGCGTCGAAAAGCTGAAGACCAACCCCAACGATATCGCGGCCCGTGCCGAATTCGAGGCGCACAAGCAGGACCTCGGCTATGCCTATCTGCTGAAGAAGTACGTCGCCGATCCGCGCACGGCCCGCGACGACCTGATCGTCAAGGCGGCCGCCGACACCATTCCCAATGTGCCGGCCATGTTCTGGCTCTTCCGCGTCATGGCGGGGCTGGGCTTCTTCTTCATCGCCCTGTTCGCCCTGGCGTTTGCACTGGTGACCTTCGACAAGGTGAGGAGCAAGGCGTTTCTGACCCTGTGCATCCTGGCCATGCCGTTGCCGTGGATCGCCATCGAAGGCGGCTGGCTGCTGGCCGAAATCGGGCGTCAGCCCTGGGCGGTCGACGGCGTGCTGCCGACCTTCATGGGCGCGTCGTCGCTGACGGCGACCCAGATATGGATCACCATTGCCGGCTTTACCCTGATGTACGGCGTGATGGCCGTCATCGAAATCGGGCTGATGGTCCGCGCCATCAAAAAAGGCCCCTATGCCGCCAAGTTCGGCCGCATGCACGATGACACAGAACCCGGCGTCGCCGGTCACGCCCCGGCCCGCAGTTTCGAACCCGCAGAGTAACAAGGAGCTTTCCCGTGAATATTCCTCTCGACTACGTCACCTTGCGGGTCATCTGGTGGGGCCTGATGGGCGTCCTCCTGATCGGCCTGGCCATCATGGACGGCTTCGACATGGGGGCCATGGCCCTGATGCCCTTCGTCGGGCGCACCGACGCCGAACGGCGCGCTGTCATCAACAGCGTCGGCCCGACCTGGGAAGGCAACCAGGTCTGGCTGATCCTGGGCGGCGGCGCCATCTTCGCGGCCTGGCCGTTTGTCTATGCCGTCTCGTTCTCGGGCTTCTACCTTGCCATGTTCCTGGTGCTGATGTCGCTGATCCTGCGGCCCGTGGGCTTCAAGTATCGCTCCAAGCGCCCCGGCGCGGCCTGGCGGCGGAACTGGGACTGGGCGCTGTTCGCCGGCGGCTTCATTCCCGCCCTGGTGTTCGGCGTGGCGGTCGGCAATGTCCTGTCAGGCGCGCCTTTCCGCTTCGACAGCGACCTGCGCATCACCTATGAAGGCGGCACCTTCCTGAGCCTGCTCAAGCTGTTCACGCCGTTTACGGTCGTGTGCGGCCTGACCTCGGTGGCCATGCTGCTGACGCAGGGCGCGTCGTGGATCAGCCTGAAGGTCGAAAAAGGTCCGGCGCATCAGCGTGCCCTGTCCTACGGTTCGCTGGCGGCCATCGCCACCATCCTGCTGTTTGCCGCAGGTTATGTGTTCGTGCGTTTCTCGGGCCTGGGTTTTCATGTCGTCGGCGATGTCGCGGCGGGCGGCGCGTCCAACCCGACCCGCGCCGAAGTGGTGCCGGCGGCCGGGGCATGGCTCGAAAACTTCGGCAAGTATCCGTGGATGTGGGCAGCGCCCGCGCTCGGGTTCGCCGGTCCGTTGCTGGCGCTTCTGGCCTTCCGCCTGGGTGGCGGCATCCTGGCCTTCCTGGGGTCGTCGCTGGGCGTGGTCGGCATCATCGCGACCGTGGGGCTCAGCATGTTCCCGGTCATCCTGCCGAGCACGGTCGATGCGCATTCCAGCCTGCTGGTCTGGACGGCGTCCAGCTCGCACATGACGCTGTTCATCATGCTGCTGGTGACCGTCGTCTTCCTGCTTCATGTACGCAGCGCGCTCGTCGCCATCATAATGCTGCCCGTCGGCATCCTGATGGCGTTCATTGCCATGCGGGTGCTCGGCCTCGGCTCCAACATCATGAGCCTCGGCGGCATCGCCATCGCCATCGGGGCGATGATCGACGCGGCCATCGTCATGATCGAGAACGCCCACAAGCATCTCGAGCGCGCGCCGCCGGACA
>CAKZJB010000104.1 GCA_936940865.1 uncultured Asticcacaulis sp.
GTATAGGTATCCGACGCCGCTTCGCGCAGCACTTCGGCGATCATCACCGCGGCTTCGGCACGATTGAAAGTGAGGGTGGCCTCCTGAAGCTCGACATCCTTGATCTCGCTGCCGTCGAAGTCGCGTTGCAGCCGGCGCATCTCGTCGGCGGAACGGTCGGCCTGGCGCTGCAGACGGAGGATGGCGCTGTGCACCCCGCCGATAAGGCCTTCCATCAGCACGGACACGTGTTCCTCAAGGGCGGTGCCGAGCAGGGTATCGAGTATCTCGTTGGCGATGTTGTGGCCGAGCGCCTCGATCTCGCCTTGTGGCGGGTGCGGCAGGTCGTGGCGGGCGTCGGCGCAGGCGGCGTCGTAACGTGAAAGGGACAGAGAAGTGGACAGAGGGTTCATCGGAGCAACCTTTGATCAGAGAAACCGGATTTCCCGGAGAGGCTGCCGTGGCGTTGCCTCTGCATCCCTCCCGCCGCGGCGGATTTCACGGGCAAGGGCGCGCTTGCGCGCTCGGCCTGACCCTTGCCCGGATAGAAATCCGACCGTGGCAGGGATTGCAGCCTTCAAGGCAAGGCCATGCAGCCTCACCTGAAGTCGGATATCGAAGGTTGAACTGAACAGTTTTGCTGGCGCCCCGAGTTCGCGCGAAGAACCCTGACTGCACAGACGCCCAAGCTGCGCTAGTAGGCCCGCTTGAAGGACATGGGATCGGGGCGCGCCAGCCACCTGGAACGGCAGATTTCGAACCAACCCCTGGCATCTTCGCCGTTGACGGGTTTGTGGTTGCGGACGAAACCGGGATTGATGCCCGCCTTTACTCGCGCGGCAGCGATCCGGGTCAGTTGTTCGCTCGGCACGCGGCGTCCCAGACGCTCCTCGATGTACGGGATGCTTTCGACCAAGGCGCCCTCGTCGTTGAAGACGAGCAGGGTGTACATGAGACCCAGCTGGTTAAGCGGGGAATCGTCCCGCAGATACCAGCTGACGCCTTCGTGGTGACGCGTATCCGCGACGAATTTTTTCAATTCTGCGAGCGTCATGGGCGACGGCGTCTGAACCTGAGTGGGTTTTTAAGCGATACCTTTGGCAAGTATTCACATAGAGTTCGCTCGGAATCAATCGAACGCATCCGAGATGCGGTATATACGACAGGAAAGCAACCGGTACGGACGATCATGCCGCCTCCGAAAGGTTCGGTTCGTCGAACTTCGCCGTCGCCGGGCGATAGGACAAGATCATTTCGGCAGCTGCCTGCGCCTTTCCCGCCGCCTTCAGCAATTCGGCCGGCTTTTCCTTCAGGAATCCAGCCCAGTGTCCGAGATAGGCGATGTGGTTGGCGAATACCGACCTGCTCGGATTGATGCCCAGGTGCATCGAGGTCAGGTGCGAGGTTAGTTCAGCCACCAGTTCCTCACGGGCATAGTCGGCGCGGGTCTCGTTCGGTTCAAACCGATCCAACCGATGTTTCGCGCCCGTCGCATGTCCGAATTCGTGGAGCAGGACAGCGACATAGTCCTCGTCGGTTTCGAAGGTAGCACGCGGCGGCATGCTGATCCGGTCGGACAAGATGTAGTAGCAGGCCACGTCACCACCATGCGAAACCGGCACCGGAAAATTTTGCATGATGGCCAGCACATCTTCATTCAGGGGCGCGCCTCCCTCCGGCTTCTCGACATCCGGTGCAGGATAGAAGCTATCCGGGAGCCCTTCGATCTGGCAGGCATTGAACACGCCATAGGATTTCAGGAAGCGCAGGACCTTGTCGTCCGAGCCATCACCGGCGTCGCCGTCGACGCAGCGGGTCTTGTACAGGATCGCCGGCGCAGCCCGTTCACCCTTGCGGACGTGCCCGCCTGCTTCCTGGGCCTGGTTGAAGGTTAGCCAGAAGGGGTTGTCGTAGCCGCGCATCGCCTGCAGGCTGGAAAGCAGCACGGCGTTCATGCCGCTGAAGGCATCGCCTGTGCTGCGCAAAGGAAGTGACGGAATTTTGCCGGACGACCAGGGCTTGCGCCATGGCGCCACGCCGGATTCGAGCGAAGCGATAACGGACGAAAGGGCGTCTTCGAGAAGAGGGGTCATGGAAATCTCCGGATTTCACCTCGACCATTCGAGGCTCACCTTCGATGTCCCTGCCCTCTCCTCTTAAAGCGGTCGGCCAGAAGTTAGTACATGACGAGTTCCAGGGCTGGATAGGCCTGAAGCACGGCGCCCATCACACCCATGTCGCCAACCGGCAGGAATACCCGGGCCGAATGGTTGATGATCTCGATGAAGCATCCGAGATCGCGCAGGCGGCGGGTCTCGGGGCCAGCACAGGCAATTTCCAGCCGATAATTGTCCATCACCCGGGATCGGGTCATGCGCAGGCCGCTTGCCAGGCGAAGGCTACCGACGTTTTTCATGACCAGATCCTGGGCTGACAGCGGATTAGCAATGTCGCGGGCCACATCGGCGACGCCAAGTTGCTGGAGCAGGCGGATAGCGTCGGTCTCGGTTAGAACGCGGCCAAGCCAGGTCTGACCATCCGGCGCCCTCAGACGCTTCACTCGGCAGGCCCGGTTGGGGAGGCTTTTCCAGATCGGCAGCAGCAGACCCGTCACGAGATTCAGTTCGGAGCGAACGAATGGGTCCAACCCGTCAACCTCGGTTTGCCATAGTTGTCGCCAGTCAGCCTCAGGTACTTCGTGCCAGTGGCTTTCCTCGTACTGGGCCTCGAAAACGACCTCTGTTTTGGTCGGCCGGTGGAGGCGGACGGCCTTGACCAGGCTGTCATCGTCTCCGGATGCCGTAACCCCGCGTTCCAGGAGCGCAGTACGCTGGCTCTTGGCATTGTAAACGAAGTCGTACGCCGTCCGGGGCCAGTTGTCGAAAATGAACTGGAAGTCCGCGATCTGCTTGATCTCGCGGTGTTCTCGAACCGCGAATTTGAGCAGCCGGGTTTCCGCCCCGGTCTTGTCGGTCCTGATCACAGCATCGCTGATCAGTTCGACCTCGGCTGGCACCACGTCCTCGACCCCTTTGTCGAGTTGGCCTGACGACTCTGCCCGCTCCAGAATGGCTTTCAACCGGGTCTCGAACTCGTCGAACAGCGCGTTCTGATCCGCGATGCGCAAGGCCAGCAGGCGGTTGAGGAAGGTGTGCAGAGGCGGAAGGTTTTCGGCGGAGGCCAGGCAGCCGTCGGCGTCACGCAGCTTCAGCGCGGTCTTTCGCTCGAACTTGTCGATTGTCATGCACGCAATCTTGCCCTGATACATGGAGGCGTAGAATGCCTGTAGCGCCCGGCGAGCATACTCGTTCTCCAGATTGTCCTCAGCCTTGAACAGTCCGTTGCCGGCACTGCGGCGTTCGCCCTTTGTCAGCGCTCCCAGGCTGTCGAGGCGACGCGCGATTGTCGATAGGAAGCGCTTCTCGCCCTTGATGTTCGTGGTCACGGGCCGGAAGCACGGCGCCGAGACCTGGTTCGAGCGGTGGGTGCGACCTATGCCCTGGATGGCATTATCTGCCCGCCAGCCGGCTTCCACGAGGTAATGCCGGCGCTGCTTGTGGTTTCCGCAGGCACGATCGGCGTGATAGCTGCGCCCGGTCCCGCCAGCCTGGCTAAACACGAGGATGTCCTTGCGGCCGCTCATGAAATCGTCGGTCTCCGTCTTGGCCGAGGACGAGGATCGCCGCTCGAGGATCATCCGGCCTTCCCGGATGACCACGCGCCGGCTGCGTCCGGTAATCTCCGCGATCCGGTCCGGCCCGAAGTGGTGGATCAGGCTGTCGAGAACGCCCGGCACGCCAGGGAGGGTCGCCAGGCTAAGGATCAGTTCGTCTCGCATGGCCAGCGCCTCCTGGGAATGGACAGCGTTTCCGTCGGCGTCCTTCAGCGGTACGGCGATCTCGTTGCCGTTGTCGTCGGTCTCCATGACCATGCAGGTGGTCGGGAAGGAGTGCTCGAGATATTCGGTCACGGTATCCCGCGGCGTCAGGTCGATGTGCAGGTCGTTCCATTCGGTCGGTAAGACCGCGTCGAGTCGCCGGTCCATGACCGCTTGGTTGGTGCTGACGAGCTGTACGACACAGGCATAGCCGCTGGCAACGTCCGCCTCGATCGCGCGGATCAGGGTCGGCGCCTTGAACCCGCAAAGAAGCGCGTTGAAGAGGCGCTGAGCGGTCGAGGCGAAGGCCGATTTCGCCGCAGCCTTGGCCTGCCCGGAATTGGTCTTGCCGTCGGACGTGACCCCGATCGCCTCCAGGGCCTTGTCGACGTGGCGATGGATGATCTCGAACGCGTCGGCCCAGGCGTCCCAGATCTCGATGTTGGACTGCGTCAACTCATGCATCAACGGATCGATCGTCAGACCGTCGAACGACAGCATGCGCGCGGTGTAGAGCCCCTGGGCCTTGAGCTCGCGGGCGATCAGTTCCATGACCGCCACGCCGCCATCGTCGGCCGCCTTGAGGAAGTCCTCGCGGGTCATGAAGGGGGCTTCGGAAGAGCCCCAAAGACCGAGCCGACACGCATAGCCAAGATTGTCGGGCGTGGTGGCACCTGTCGCCGAAACGTACACGACGCGCGCATTGGGCAGCCGGTATTGCAGCATCAGCCCGGCCAGTCCCTGTTGAGATGGCTTCTTCACGCCGCGATTGCCCTTGCCGCCAGCGGCATTGGCCATTTCGTGCGCCTCGTCGAAAATCAGGGCGCCATCGAAGTCCGCTCCGAGCCAGTCGACCAACTGGTCGAGACGGGACTTCTTGTCTTGCCGGCCGGCGACGCGCAGGGTCGCGTATGTGGTGAACAGGATACCCTTGTCGGCGCGGATCGATTGCCCGAGCTTGTAGGTGTTCTGGCTGATCAGGTCTGTGGCCGCGCCACCGATGGCCGTCCAGTCGCGCCGTGCGTCTTCCAGCAGTTCTTCGTTCTTCGAAATCCACAGCGCCTTGGTGCGGCCACGCGCGATATTATCGGCGATAATCGCCGAGATCTGCCGCCCCTTGCCCACACCCGTGCCGTCGCCCAGGAAAAAGCCCTTGCGCAGCTGAAACGATTCCGCATGGCCTTCCTTTACGGCACCGTAGCTCGTCTGCCCTTCTGACAGAGCCCACCAGCCGGGCAGGATGTCCTTGTGGGCCTGGCCGGCATAGACGACGGTTTCCATCTGGGCGTCGGACAGTCCGCCGCTGGCCACGGCGGGCGGTAGCATGGGCTGGTAGGTGGGCAGCGGCGGCGGCACTGTCCCCATGGCGGCGGACTCGACCAGGTGAGACGGGTGGTGGTTCGAGGACTGAAAATCAATCCGCGCGACACGATAAGCGCTGTAGAGTCCGACATCGGTGCCGGTTCCCGTCCAATCCCTCGGCTCATACTGTACCATCGCCGTCGTCTGAAGGAAGGCGAGCCGGGTCGAAACTGCCGCTCGAACGCCCCCCGCCCCAGAAAATGCAGAATTGAGGCCCGTGGAGCGGAAAACACGTGCACGGGCTGTCAGGCGAGCCGGAACCGCGAGAACGGCCTCTACGGCCCGCTCCAGCGTCTCGCAGGCGATAATAGGGGGCATCCCCTCCCCTGGCGCGACGCGGTCGAACACCAGGAGGCCAGTTTCGACGCTCGTACCGTGTTTGGCATAGGCACCGTCCGGGAAGACGATTGCTGCACGTACCGCGAATATGCGGGCGAGCCGCAAGACCTCCTGGGACTCGAAGAACCTGGCCGGCACGATAGCGCTAACCCGGCCGCCATCGGCCAGGCATTTGCCGGCGCTGAGCAAGTGGGCTTCCAGGTATTGGAAGGGCGGATTGAGCAGCACGGCGTCGAAGCTGCCGGACGCCGACACACGGTCCTGCAGCGTTGCCGCGTCCAGTCGCGTCCGCCCGGACGACGGAAACAAGGCGTCAAGGAGATCTGCGCGCGTCGGGGCCATTTCGTTGACATGCAGTTTCGCGCCGGCGAGCTCCGTCAGGACGGCGAGAATACCCGTCCCGGCCGACGGCTCCAGTACGGTGTCTCCGTCGCGGACCTGGGCTGCCAGAACGGCCAGGGCCGCAAGCTCCGGGGGCGTGGAGAACTGGTCGAGAGCGATTTGCTCCTCGCTGCGACGGGAATGTGTCAAGCCCAGCCGATTCAGCGCCCGCAGGGCGAGGACCGTATCGAGCGGCGCGTCCTCCAGCCGGGCAACCTGGTAGGCGATCTTCCGCAAATGGAGGACTTGAGCGACCTCGATGGCGTCGTAGGCGTCCTTCCAGGCCCAGAGGCCTTCGCTGTCACCGCCCATGAAGGCGAAACTCATGGCGTCGCGGACCGCGTTGCGGTCGAGGGGCCTGGCCTTTGCCAAGGATGGAAGGAGGGCGCGGGCGGCCCCGAGGATACCAGCAGAGCGGCTGACGGCGGATGCGGCAAACAGGGACAGGTTGGCGGACATGGATAAGCTCCTGATCTGGCGCGGGGCCCATCCCCACGGTCCAGTCGCCCTCCACCTCCCTCCCCTCTTCCTGACTGCATAACAAAGGCCCCCGTCATAGGACGGAGGCCTCGGTATTTCAGGCTGCCAGCGCGCTCGTTTCCGGGCTCTCCTCGATCGAGTCCTTGATCGCAGCCGCAGGCGCGTCTTCCGACGCTTGATCGTCATTGGCGCCATCAACCGTGTCCTCAGCGCCTGCGAGCTTTGCCGTGTCGATATTGTCGAACCCAAGGACCGGCGGCACCCAATGCCTCGCAAGACCCTGCTCGGCGACGTATTCCGCCAACGGCCCCTTTTTCAGCGTCGCAAGGGTGTCGATCTCGCAGCCCATACGTTCGGCGTAACCCAGGAGCTGCTTCTTCGTGCAGCGGCCGTAGAAGTCACCATCGGGCATGAAGTGTACGCGGATATCGTGGTCGATCTCGTCAGCGACTTCCTGGATTTGGGCCCGGGCGGTGCGCCGGATGAACTTGGCGTCGGGCTCGTTAAGCCAGACCGATACGGCCGTCATCAAGGCAAGCAGGTCCTGAAGCTGCTGGAAGGTCAGGCTCGTAATCCACGGATAGGTGCGCAGGCCAGACTCTGTGAAAGCATCGCGGTAGGCTTCGAGTCTCGCGAACAGATCGCCGTCCAGACTCTGTACCGGGGCCTGATACCAGCCGCCGATGTTGCGGGCAAAGGTGATCTTGAGCGCACGGTCCTCGATCGTACCCGCAGCCTTGTGCAGGACAACCTGCTCGAACATGGTGGCCAGGAGGAACTTGAACGATGCCGAAAAGCTGTCGGCCAGGGACCGTTGGAACCCACGAACGGCCAGTTCAGTGGCGAGCTGGTGGAAGGCGCCCCCGTGGTCAGTCTCGACCGCGACTTCGCGCTCGGGAATGACGTCTGCGACACGGCCGGGCTTCTCTTGCCCGACCTCTTCCGCCGGCTTTGCCGCTACCTTGGCTTGTTCCCACGCCTGGATGTCGTCCGCCTTGGTGAAAAAGCGGAATTCCAGGATCGCGCGCTGGCCGGGACGGATCTGCACCGCGCGGACGGGGAGCGGTGCGAACTTGGCAATGGCCAGTTCGTGCTGCGGTTCGACAAGCGGCAAGAAGATCGCCGGCGTGATACCGTCGGCTTCTGCCGTCGCATTGACGGTCTCTCTTACCTCTCCCAGACGGGCTTCGGCGCGACCGATGTGTTCCTTCTCATCGACAGGCCGATTATAGCGGTACGGAGCTTCCTCGAAACCCTCCGGCTGATGACAATCTTCGTCCGCGGAGACAAAGGCCTCGATGCCCCTGGAAGCAAATGCCTCCTGGAGCTGGGCTGCCTTCTCCGACCACAGCCGCATGGCGATATCCGCGTCCAGGCAGGTATCCGGCATTTCTTCGAGGAGGTCGCTCGTCTTGCGGCCGCCGGCGGCGAGATAGTCCTCCATCCCGACGAACTGCATCATGGATGACAGGGCGGAAAGGCCGTCGTTATCGATATAGTCGCGGACTTGATAGGCGCGTAGACCGCCCTGTTCGCGCGCGAGCTTCGCCAATTGCTTCTGTTCCGGCATCGACGGGACCCGGGCGATCAGTTTCAGGGCGTCGAAGTCGAGAAGCTTGTCCTTGAAGGCCATCAGGACGTCCATGTGCACCTGGCTGACGGCGTGGTAGCGCCGGGCCTCGACGATATCTACGCACAGGGCCCGCGCCATGGCCTCGATAGTAATTTTCTTGGCTGCCAGAGCCCGAATGGCGAGCACGATTTCGGCCGGCTTCAGCGGCAGCCGCGCCTGATTGGCGGTGATGGCGGCAGCGGCGATCGATTCCTTCGTTTCGCAGAGGTATGCGGAAATCTCGATGTCGTCGCTGACGAGACCTTTTTCCAGAAGGTGGCGGAAGCCGAACAGGCGACGGCGCCCGTCCAAGGCCATGAACGGCTTTTCCTTCTTGCCGCCTGCGCGGACAAGCAAAGGGACCAGGAGGCCCGCGGCGTCAGGCGCCAGGCTCAACGCCAAATCCGGGATCAGGTCGTCCGGGCCATCCAGGAAACGTGGATTCTCGGGGGCGACGTCGAGGTCCTTGAGGCGAACTGTGATGGATTTCAGCTGGGTCGCGGAAGCGGTCATGGGGTTAGTCTCCAGACTGGGTGAGGCCCATCCTCAACGGCCAGTCACCCCTTCCCTCCCTCACCTTTTCCTCGGACAATCGCGTCAAGCATGACGTTGAAGTCCTCGTATGGCTCAACAGGCAACCGAACGCAGGCGTGAAGGCTCTGCTCGGCAAGCTTCTTATGGAGCCGACGAGCAGCCCCCTCCCCGGCCGAGCCGCGATCCGCGGCGATGGTGATTTCGTCGACGCCTTCAGGCACGACAAGGTTTGGCAGGTTGCGAGCGCCAAGCAGCGCACGACCCGGAAGTCCGAAGATTGTCATTGCCGACAAAGTCGTCACGACTCCCTCTCCGACGACAATGTGGGCGGACAATTCGGAAAGCTCGATATAGGCGCCCGGGGGCAGGACACCGACCGTCTTCCGTGATACGCGTCGGCGCCCATCGCGGCGACCGAGCGGGTCCAGGTAGGTCAGCTCAACCCCCGTCGGAAGTCCCTGCGGGCTCATGATAAGTGCCATCAAGGCGGGCCCACCCCGTGACCTCGACTCATAGACGGCGTACGGGCAGTTCGGATGGTGCAGGAGACGTGCTTTTCTGAAGGTCTCCGGCAGCAAGGATCGTTGAATGAGGTAGCGCTCACTCAGGGTACCAGGCAGCGGCAAGCCGTAGGACCATAGTTCCATCGCCGCGGTCCGCTTCTGCCGATCCGATAGGGCCGGCGCGGCGTCAGAACGGGAACATGACCGGACCGGGTAACCAGCGCTGTCGATCAGGCCCTGCAACCGCAACTCGGCGAGGATTTCCCGAACGCTTGAACGTCCAAAGCTGTAGGCCACCACCCTCCCCGTGCGGCCGATCATAAGGGATGCAGAACGATCGTTTCGGCTGTGGCCGGGGCCAGGAATGGATGCGCGACGCCCTGAGCTATATAGGTCCCCACCGCACACGCGGACGATTTCAGCAAGTGACATTGAACCCTCCTTTTGCAGATTCGGTTCACGTGTCCCTTGCCTGTTCCTCCAGATTCAGCCCCTAATATCCCGATAGTTTGCCGGCGGGAGCGTTTATTTCGCTTGGGATTGCCACATTTTCTTCGTTATCCCGTCCTGTCCTCAAAAGCGGGCGACCACCTATGGGTCGCCAGCGCTTTTGAGCAGCACCTATGTTTCCACACCCACTTTGACGTTAAAAAGAGTCTTGTTAAATAAGGAAAGTTACAAGGTTAAGCCAAGGAAAAAGGTAAAATACGTCTTAAAATGCAATGACTTAAGTGGGCTGGCCGCCCCTGATATCCCGATGTTGCGACCCCTGATATACCGACTCACCGGTCCCTAATATACCGAGTAAAAAAGTCCTTGAAATCCCGATAGTTACGCCAAAATATCCACAGGTGTGAGCATGTGAAGCGTGGAGCGCTTCACACCCGTGGTCAGTGAGTCTCGTCCAGAGTCAATTGGTTCGTCGTAAATCGGCAGTGATTTTGAGGGCTTAGCCGAAGCGCTGTCCGCGTCCGGCCCCTAATATCCCGATAGTTGGGCATCGTCTAAATGCCACGGGTAATGACTTGAAATGAGCCATGTCCTCCCCTTGGCGGGCTTGCAAGGGTAGATCGTGAAGACTTTAACGAAAGCTTTCCATCCCTATGCGCGATTGCACTAGAGTTGGGACGAGCCGGCCCCTGAAATCCCGATAGTCACCTTATGTCTCGGCCCCTATTCTCCCGATAGTCAAACGAGTCGATCTCTTGTCAAGATACCATGCGAAGTGGTCGGTTCTTTTGGCAAAACCCGCCGCAATTGAGGTTAAGGCGCAAGAAAGCCACCCTCGTGGGGCCGGCAATAGGCGATTTGGACCTGGGAACCTCCGAATCAGGCGCAAAGCCGATAGGTCTGAAGACGGCGCGGCCCCTAATATCCCGATATCGAATCGCTCGCGTACCCGCACTTTCAGACAGGCAGGTCCCCGATATCCCGATAGGCCTCGTGAGCCCCTGTTATCCCGTTAGTCAGGCGGCGCGCGTTCGCTTGGCAGCAGTTCTCGGGTTTGCGCCACTATCAATCAGGGCCGCCCGGGCGTCCTCTTGGTCGATACGGCTAAGTCTTTGAAGTTCCTCGCGGATAGCTTCCTCTTCCTTGATCTTGCCGGCGATGTGCCTGTCCACAAAGTGCACGGCTGACTGGCCGTCCGCCGTCTTGGTCAGGGACATTTCGTAGCGGGGAAGCTTGTTCTCCTTGACTGACCGCTTCAGCATCTCGGCAAATTTCTTTTCAGAGCTGTCGCTTCCCGTCTTGGCGCGTAGGGTCTTGAAGCTACACAACCAGCCCTGCGGTTGGCTTCCAGCGTGTTTGCGGGCTATCCGATACAGGGCACGGTCGAGGCCACCTGACAGGAGGAAATACTCGCGATCGAGCGTAAGGACATTGCTCGACGTCGTGATGGCGCTGTAGATCCAGCTGGGAAGGGTCAGCGAGATCGAACGCACCTTTTCCATTTGTTCGGGGGTCTCGATCGTCCCCTCCCCTTCGAATTCCGCCAACCAGCTAAAGGTCGCGAACTTACTTTTACCGGCCCGCAGGTTCGTCGTGATGGACGTGTGCTTCAGCCGGTTCATCGCTTCGAGCAATAGGCGATAATCCGTTCCGCCGGTTTTGCGTGCGATGCCGCGGAGCATTTCGTAAGGAGTCGTGTGGATTTTTGGGGAATCCAAATTGCGGCCGCGTTCCTTCTCGGCAACGATCTTTGAGATGCACCATATCATGATGTCGGCGTCCCATATGGTCGCCATCCCGAATTCAGGGTGCGGCAAGACCTTGACCCAGACCGAACCATCTTCGCTTTGGTATTCGATCGGCTTGTTCCGCTTGCGCTTGGACAGCGAAAAAAACGGGCGCTCCATGAGGGAACGCTCGTCTTTCGGGCTGTAGTCGATCAGGTCCCGGATGAAGAGGTCCTGGTTCGGATGTGGGTCAACGCGCTTATTCATGAACGCCGGAACCTCGGTTTTTGCTCCTGCCTCTGGTTTGAAGAACACAACCGGCAACGCAATGATGATGATGTCTCGATTCGCATCGAGGTCGAAACAAGTCTTTGGAAGGCGGTCTCAAGACGACTCTCCGATTGTTGAGCCGAAATTCCAGAAAAACCGCCCTGCCCTCACCGCTTCTTGCCGTACGCGTCCATCAGGACTTGCAGGAATTCGCCGTGCTTGTAGCGTTCTTTCTTGGCCATCTGTCGGAAGCGCTCAAGGATGTCAGCGGACGCCTTGATATTCATCTGACTATCCTCCGATGCCTCTCGGCTTGGAAAGCTTGCCACCTTGTCGATAGCCTTCTTTACTGGCTTCGGGGCGGAAAAGGCTGCCGGCCGAGCGGGTGGCGGCGTGACATCGAAGTCCTCAAGGCCACCAAAATCAAGGGGCTTGCGCGAGCTCTCCATTATGCGACCTCCTTAACCTTTTCACGATTTGTACGAAGCTTGGCGACGACTTCAGCCGTAAAGGCCTCAACGTTTTGTAGGGCGGCGTCGAGGTTGTTCACGTCCTTTGACGTCATCGAGCGGATCGTCCCGCCGATGGCAAACAGGGCCGAGAACGCGTCCCGCTCATAGATTTCTGTCTGGAACGTATCGATCTGGGGATTTTTACGGAACTGCTCGCTGATCAGTCGCGCAGTGCGTGACTTTGCGATGACACGCGACTGGGTAAATAGAACGGAATACGGAATTTGGCGCCGGGTCGCCTTCATGTCGCGATGGACTTCCTTGATGACGTCGATTGCCGCGATCGCGTCCTGTTGCTGCTCCTTAGTCGGTATGATGACCAGGTCCGACCAGGAAACGGCATAGCTCATCAATCGGGAAGCCGTGCCTTCAAGATCGATGATAACGAAGGGGGTCGTTGAACTCGCTTGTTCGATCTCTTCGAGGATATTCTTTTCGGTGACGTTTGAAACGACGGTCAGCCCCGAGGGTACGTTGCCCATGGTGGCCCAACGTGAAATAGGCTGGCGAGGATCGGCGTCGATGAGAGTTACGGGCTTCGCATTGGCGAGCTCGCAGGCGAGCAATAGCGCGCTGGTGGTCTTTCCAGATCCACCCTTGGAATTGGCAAACGAGATAACGGGCATGGCGGTCCTCCTCGCATCGAGATAGCCGGAGTTTGGTTAATGGCGAGTTACTATAACTTAGAGTACTCTACCTTACGGTAAGGTACGGTAACCTACCCGGAGGTACCTTTAGGTACCGGCGCTGTGGGTTGGCCGGGTTACTCAAAGATACCACAAGGTACCTTACTATACCGTATCCGTGGGTACTAAAGGTTACCCGGCGGTACCGTACCTCACCGTACCCTGAAGTACCCCGTGGTAACCCGGCTTGGTACCTCGGGGTAGCCGAAGGTACTCCAAGGTAACCTGGTCGCCCGAAAAAAATAAAAAATACAGCGCACTCAGCTGGCGAGAGAGGCAACAGGCAACAGGCAATCCTTAATCAACATCGATGACACGATTCTTTTAACAATGCCAGCAGGGGAGGGGGCGGCCCCTTTCATTTAGCCCCTAACCGATCGCCCTTCGGGCATCTCTTCCAGGCCGCGCGCGTTCAATCGCGATATCGCGGCAGCATTTTGCGAGAAATGCGGCATCATGTATCCTCCAAGAACGGCTGACATCTGGGTGAATGACGGCGTCGCGTCTGAAGGAAAATCAGCCACTTCAACTGTGAGGCCAGCGGAGCTGGTCTGCTGCAAATTCGTTAACGCATGTGGTTCGAAAGAGTGCAACTGCACTTCCAGCAACGCGACGCCGCGCTTGCTCAGTCCGTACCCAGCCAGGCGTAAGCCTCCGCTACTGTGTGAAAAAGTCTAAAGACTCGAGTCGGGAACAGGACCTTGTAGGTTTCGAAGCGTTCGGCAGTTAGAGGATCAACACTGACCGATGCCACCTTGCGGCCAATGTCGCGATCGCCAACCATGCGATACCAACTCTCCCGAAAGGCATCGAGTTCATCGAACAGGATGTGACCCTGGAAGGGCAGCATGTTGAACATACAATCGTATTGCCACGGCCGCGGCACCTTTTCGAACTCGACACGAACCTGCTCGAATAGTTTAAACCCAATGTTAATCGCGGGGTAGTTGATCCGGATCAGTTGCGGGCTCTCGATTATGAACTCCAGACGAATATCCTCAGGTGATACAACGGGCGCCGAACGATACATCCATATTCCCTCGCGCTGGAAAATAGACAGCGCTGTCATTTCTAAAAACGGACGCCATATCAGGGCATTAGCACACATTTCAAACTCGAAACAACTAACGGCAATTTTCAAGATAGCGATATTTTCCGTTTGGGATATGCTGTGACAAGCGAAACTAACGCTCGAGCGTGATCACAACTTCTGCGACGCTTCGCGCGTGGCCCCGCCCGTCGTAAAAGAGCGACGGGTTGGCACGGGCGGCGGCCGGAAGAATGCTAGCCGCAACCAAGTCTGGTTTGGCGGCTGCCAATTGCAGGAGGCGAGTGCCGCCGTCTGCACCGAAAACGTGCAGGACGTACCTTTCATTGTCGCTTGGGAGCCGCCCAAAGGAGTCGACGAATTGCTTGTCGTTGATCGACGTGAGCGCTACAGCCAGCTTGGTGCTCAGAACGGGGTCGTAACGCAGGGCGAGGAGGCGGGATCGTTCCGCGCTGTCCGGGGTTCGGCATCGCCCATCGTCGGTTCTGACGAGGCGAAAGGACGTCTTCACGCCAAACTGCGGCCCTGCCTGGAGGACCATGCAGAGCCATGTGTTCTCCGTGAATTGAAAGAGACCGGCGGCGGACGATCGATCGGCCCTGGCCCAGGGATTCATGGCACTTTCGCGCCGAGCGATTTTCAGGAGATAGTCTTTGTCAGGGCCAGCAGTCATCGCGACAAGAGCCGCGGTTCCTAGATCGCCGGGTATACCTGTCTGCTTCCTGATCGCATTGGCGCGGCTAAGGGCACTGAGTTGAAGTTCGAACAGGAAGGCCCGGCTGTCCGGATCAATGGATCGAAGATCAATCCAGCTGGCCAGCCAGTCCGACGTCAAAACCACTGGATCGCGCAGTGGCCGGGAGTAGGGGAGGGGGGCGCGTTCGACCCGAGCTACATCGCCACCGCCGACCAGAACCAGGCCGACAACGAGGGCCCGGCGCCAGGTCATGAGGGCAACTGCTGCGAGGCGGCGTCCGCGTGCCCTTGGACCGCAATCGAATTAGCGGAAGCGGGCCGCGAATTGATCAGAAAGATCATCGCGATCCTTCGCAGGAAGTCGTTCAGGTTCTCACTGGTCTCGGCGGCGTCATAGAGTTGGGACGGCCGGGCACCCATCTGCAGGATGATGGTGTGGAAGACTGATAGCTTGGTCGGGCCGGACACGATGCGATAGTGGTCATCGAGGACGGGTGTAATGTAGGTGTGCAGGGTATCCTTGTTGACGCCGGCGGACTGCGCAACGTTCTTGCGCGCCAGTTCACGTTGGGCACCGGTATGATAGCCGATGGCAAATGCATAGCGCAGACCGTGGGCCACGCGCGCGGTTATGATATCCGCCATGAATATCCCGTCAGGGATGTCCCAGAGATCGATCATTGTCCCCTCCACAACTCAAAGTCACCCTTAAAAGGCGCCCGATACAAAATCAAGCAATACTTGATCTTTTTAGAAAATACATGAAACCAATTGAATCAAAACGCTATTTTATAAAGCGTTCGTCTCTTTGGCTATTTTTGACGAGGTGGTTCGCGTAGATGAATAGGCAGGAAAGTACCACCTGCCGTTTGGCGAACCGCTGCTTGAGGTCCTCGCTAGACGTCGCAGCAAAGTGTGCGCAAAGCGGGCTCACTCGTTCTTCACTGAAGGCCTTCGTCATGGTGATCGAGCCTTCCTTGTACTTGTCGACGTCGAAGGCGCCATCAGTCGCCATGACGATCTCGTCGCCGGTAAATTTGGCGCAAAAGTCGAGCGCCGGCTCCAGGAGCAACTTCGTGGTTACCTGGAGCCCGAGGGCGTGCCCGCCGCTAAAATAGCGATTGGCATACTCAATCAGCCCGGCCTGGACGGTATGGCGCCAGCTCGGATCATTGGTCAGGTCGATGATGACATAGCCGGTACCGACACCCTCGCCCGAAGGCTTGGCGCGGGTCTGTCTTTCGGCGGCTGCGATCTGCGAGGCCATGATGGAAGGTCCTATTGTCGCGCGTAGGATAACGCGCTGGGTATCTTGAGGGAAGGGGAGGGGCTTTCGCCAAAACAGTAATAATGCTCCCGCGACAGGCGAAGTTATCCGAAATCCAGACTATTTTTCCGAAATTCCACCTACTTTTATGTCATTTGTCGAACTAAACCGCGTATTTTTCATAAAAATAGGCGAAACGACCTACTTTTACGGAAAAGGACATAAAAGTAGGCTGAAAAGCATAAATTACCCGGCTTGTTTCTATTCGGCCTAGATGGGAATTGTTGGCTGTACCGCAATGGTACACATCTCAAACCTTAGAGGCCAACTACATGAATACTGAACTCATGCCGGCCGCGTTCGCGGTGCGGCCCAACTCCAAGACGGTCCGCATGATCGAAATGGTGCTTCTCGCTTTCGCGATCGTCGTCCTGGCCGCCTTTGTCGGCATGGCCATGGCAGGCACCGACACCACCTTCAACGCGGCCACCACCACCCTGACCAACTGGACGACGGGTTCGCTCGGCCGCCTCGCAGCGGTCG
>CAKZJB010000105.1 GCA_936940865.1 uncultured Asticcacaulis sp.
ACGGTCCCAATCTTCTTCCGTCATTCTTGTCGACATCGGCTCCGACTCACAATTCTGTCGGAATCCTATGAATCACAACAGATTCTCCGTGGGAATCCTATATCTTCATCTCAACGAAATTCGTCCACACGGCCTAGGACGATTAGCGCTGGGTCAATGACCGCAATAACTGTGAGCAAGGGAAGGCACAACAGATCGGCGAGGTCCTCTACCCATTGCTTAATTATTTCTGAACTATCAACATGATACTTTAGTGACTGAAGGGTTATTTCATAGCTCGACGAAGCGTTCAGTCGATCAATCAGTACTCTTAGTGAGGCCGCTTCTCCCAGGTCCCTATTACAATTCCTATCGGATGTTTTTAGTGGATTGACTTGAGGCAGCAGGTGAATTTCGCCACTTCGACCATGGGCACCTCTTATATAATTCGAATTTATAATAACGCCCGCCCCTAAACGAGCGCCCAAATATAAATAAAAATATGAATCTATACTAACTCCATGCCCGAGCGCGAGCTCGCCAGTAACGGCCGCTGCAGTATTGTTTTCGCAATAGACTGGGACATTAAATTGATTTTTAATTTCATCAATCGCTTCTCTTATTGCTGACTCCTTGTAATTTGCGGGCGTGTCAGTCGTGCAAACCTTGTTGATTGGGTCGGGAAGAGCGACTCCAATTCCTGCCAGTACGGATCTTGGAAACAGATCTAAGCTATCAAGCTCCGAAATCGAGCTTTTGATAAAATTATTGACTGTGTCGGGCGCAGCCGGATCTACCGTCCTCGACCTATGAAACCGAGCTTGCCCCTCGTAGTCGACCGCAAGTAGGGTCACTTGGTCGCTGTCAATATTCAATCCAATAGAGAACGCCGCATCGGGATTGATTTGTATACTCTGCGCAGGCTGGCCGCGCGTACCGTCTCTCACCGTGCTGCACACTATGAAGCCTTCAGCCAGGAGCTGTTGCGTGATTTTGTATATAGCAGGCGGAGTAAGGCCTGTCGATTGTGCGATCTCGTAACGGAAAACGCTTCTCTTTTCCCTGATCGCGCTAAGAACAATTTTCCTGTTGTGCGCGCCAGTAGAGGCGACGTTTGCTCCGGTTCTATAGGTCTTGCTAACCATCGCCTTGAGGCCTTACGTAATATGTTGTTAAAGCCGGGGTCGTGGAATATTTTAATTGCCCTGACCAGCATTTCGGATGCATGCGAAAAAGAGAAAACTGTTATTGAGTCATAACCATTTCGCCGGTCACGATGTAGTGTCCGGCCAGCCATTGACGTATTTCGTTTGCCGCTTTGGTATTTATTGACTCTAGTTCGTCGATAAATGCGGGTGCCTTTCTGATTATATCTTCCCGTTTTTCATCGTTTATAGTTATCCAATTCTTGGTGATTAATTCATGCAGGCGATCGTCTAATATGTTACTTGCAGCTTCATGCCATGCAGACATATAGCGATAGTCTTTTCCGTCGCTGTAAGACCTAAATAGCGTTAATATGGGAATGCAGCTTAGCGTGGGCTGCATTGCCGGATTGATAGCGTGACGCGTGATAATTGGCGCAAGGTCGTGTGAGCGGCCAGTAAACGGTCTCAGGTGCAATCTTTCGGACATTCTAGGACCGTCATTTACTGGGTAGTTGTCCCAAATTGCAACATTTCGCCCTACCAAGTCTGAGACTCGCCGAATATGACCTTCTGAAATGGCTTTCGAGCAAACTTCCTCGCCAGTCCAAAAAATCTCCACTGACGGATCTAGCCTTTTCCCCAATTCCTCTAAATAGTGCTCCGGTCTTGGGCCGAATACACGATCGAGAATGGCGTCGTCGCTATAATATGTTGGACACATTAAAAGCTTGTTTGCGCTGGAGTGCTCAAGACAAAAATGAACTATGTCGCTTTGCGTTGAAGCTAATCGGTCTCCGCACCCCTTCATGTCGTCGAATAGAATCGCTAGTTCTTTAATTCCTATCTGATTGAATTCGGCAATACGCTTTTTAAGTGCAGATCGACACTCGTCGTTAAATTCATAGACCTCAAATGGAGTCAAGCCGACTCCAAATTTTACGTCTACTGACGCACACTTTTCTTCGAATGAAGCGAGTAGTTCTAGGCTCGTCTGGTCATAACTCTCTTGCCACTGGCGTCTTAGGTTAGAGTCCGCCTTTGGGGCATATATGTAAAAATCCAGCCCCGCGGGAGCTAGCAAGCTTAAGACGCTTTCGCGCTCCTTCCAGGACCATGGTTGGCCGAAGAAGCCTTCGACAATACCTATTTTGGGGGTCATTGGACTCGAATGCCTTCAATCCAGGTTTCGGTGACCTTACCGCCGGCGCTCCTGTGAACGAGATCGGCGCGGTATCCAGGCGCAATAGCGCCGTAGCTGCTATCGATGCCGAGAAATTTTGCAGGTGTATAGCTCGCCATATTAGAGATCGTAGAAAGATCAAGGCTATGCCATTCTTCTATATTGCTGAAAGCATCTTCCATGTTCAAATTTGAACCTGCTAAGGTACCATTTTCTGATCTGCAGATATTGTCCTTAATGGAGATCTTTTGGCCGAAAAGATCAAACTCTTCGAGATCGCACCCAACTCCGGCCATCGCGTCCGATACAAGCATAACGTGATCAGCGCCTCTCAAATTAATTGCCAATTCTATACAGGCGGGATGAACATGCGCTCCGTCGGCAATAATCCCTACGTAGCTACCTCGATCTACAAGGGCTGCCCCGACGACGCCCGGCTCTCGACTTTGCAGTGGTGACATAGCGTTGAACAGGTGCGTAAATGCCGTTGCGCCCGCCCGGAGTGCTTGACATGCTTGCGAGAACGTCGCGTCAGTGTGTCCGATCGCCACTCTCACCCCCGCCCTGGTGAGTCTTGAAATTACTTCGCATCCAACAATTTCTGGGGCGACCGTCACCACTCGCACTCCCGATCCGGGTTTTGTAAGTATTTCAAAAGCGGCGTCGTCCAACGAGCGGAATTTTGACGCGTCGTGTATTCCCTTGTGTTTTGAATTTAGGAAGGGGCCTTCAATATGGATCCCAATGATGCCTGGAATGCCCAAGCTAATCGCAGCATCTACCGCGTTGATCGCCTCTGAAATCTTCTGAAGATCCTCGCTAATTAAAGTAGGCAGAAGAGCTGTCGTTCCGTGCCTGGCGTGCGCTATCGCTATTGTTCGAAGGGCATCGACCGTGGTCTCATCGTTAAAAAGGAGCCCACCGCCACCATTTACTTGGACGTCGACAAATCCGGGGAGAATGTATCCTCCATCATAACGAATAACATTGTTGCTCTCGTCGAAGGGATTGTCTGGACTGATCCGTTCGATGCGTCCGCCGCGAATTGTCAAACGACACCCTTCGAGGACACCGTTCGGAGTGACAATCGCGGCGCCTGCCAAGATTGTCTGCTTCATAATGTTTCTGTAACCTTGTTTAAACTCTCAGGCGCGTCCGGATTACAGCCCCGCGCGAGCGATATCTCGTTGCAAAGTTTGTAGAAACTCAATGCGGAGCAGATCGGGGCGATGGCTGCATGCAAATTTCTCACTCTCGGCAGCGTGCGGTCTTCTCGCCAATCTTGGCCTGTAACCCAAATGTTGGCGCCTCTTTTGCTGAAATCGTCAATTATCGTACGCATACCTGCTCCCGCTTGGTCGTCGGGGATAAATGCGAGGATTGGGAAGTCGCGCTTGATTATTGCCATTGGTCCGTGCGCCACCTCGGCGGAGCTGAAAGACTCGGCATGGAGCGAGCTTGTTTCTTTAAGCTTTAGTGCGGCCTCGCCTGCCACGGCCAAAGTAAGGCCGCGCCCCAAGGTGAACATGCTAGAGGCTCCGGCAAATGTGGGCACGGCACGGGACCAATCGAGGCCCCATGCCTCCTCTAGATATTCATGGATCTGTGCGAGATTTTCGGTCAAATCGAAAAATTGTCCCCACTCTGCAACAAGACTCGCAACAGCGATCAGGGTGGCAATGTAGCTCTTCGTTGCTGCAACGCTTTTTTCGGGACCGGCGTGGAGTGGTATTAAAATGTCGACGAGTTTGGCCAAGGGGGAAGTGGTATCGTTTATCATCCCAATCAGTAATGCCCCTGACGCCTTCATGGCGCTAGCCGTCGCGAGTAGATCCGGGCTCTTGCCAGATTGTGAAATAATTAGCAGGGCGGTGTCCGACATGTTGTCGGGCGTAGCAGCGTAAATAGATGCAATCGACGGGGCTTGCAAAAACGTGGGGATGCCAATGCGCGTCTCTATCAAATATTTAGCATAATTTGCAGCGTAGCTGGAGCTTCCCCTACCGCAAGTTAATACAAGCCTCGGACTAAATGACCTGATTTGACGAACAGCTTGCTTCAAAAGATCTCGATTATTCTCAAGTTGCAGCCTCGAAAGGTTCGGTGCCTCTGCTGCCTCAGAATACATCATGGTTGGATGCGACTGGATCACAAGTGGTCTCCTTTTAGCCGCAATTCATGACATCATTCGAATGCCACATCAATACCATTCTTGAACGCTTCGAAATTTGTGTTAAAGCAAGTGCCCGAAAATCAGGTGGCTTGGCCTACCCCTCGGGCTGGCTCCGGGTCAAAATGTCGTTAAACGGGAGGATACATGCGGGCGCTGGGCTTAATGAGCGGAACGTCTCTTGACGGTGTAGACGCGGCAATTATCGAGACAGATGGGGTCGACGCTATCGAGTACGGTCCGTGGACGACGCTGCCATATACCTCTGAAGAACGTAAAATCCTGGCGGATGCAGTTGAGATTGCACTGGAAAAGGGCCTCTCTGCTAGTCTCTCGTCTGAGATATTTAAGGCGGGGCGCGTCATACTTGATACCCATGCCAGGGCTGTAAGCGAACTGCTTCGACGTTATGGGGGGGGCGTTGACGTAGTCGGGCTTCATGGCCAAACCCTGCTGCATCGACCTGCTGAGCGAGTGAGCTGGCAACTGGGTGATGGTGCTGCACTTTGCGCAAAGATTGGTATTGATGTGGTTTCCGGATTTAGGCAAGCCGATATCGCGGCGGGGGGGCAGGGGGCGCCACTGGTTCCTGTATATCATAGAGCGTTAGCCCGTCGTGCGGCCGGGGGCGGAGGGATTGCCATAGTCAACATCGGCGGTGTGAGCAATTTGACGTATGTTGCGGCGGATGGACAGCTTTCAGCA
This sequence comes from uncultured Asticcacaulis sp., assembly GCA_936940865.1. GTDB lineage: Bacteria > Pseudomonadota > Alphaproteobacteria > Caulobacterales > Caulobacteraceae > Asticcacaulis. The sequence continues at coordinate 5,183 of CAKZJB010000105.1, forward strand.
TTTGACGTTGGGCCTGGTAACGGCCTCATTGACCAAGTCGTTGTTCGCGCCGGACTTGGGAATTACGACAAGGGGGGGGCGCTAGGCGCGCAGGGAGTTGTCGATCAACAGCGGCTGGAATCAATGTTGTCGAATGCATTCTTCAAGAAGGCAGGGCCGAAGTCACTTGACCGATATGATTTTACACTAGACGCAGTTGCTGATCTTTCCACGTTTGATGCTATAGCGACCTTAACCGCATTCACTGCTGAGGCGTTAGCACGTTCGACAATGCTGCTTCCCGAACTCCCCGTCTGCTGGATTATTTGCGGCGGGGGTAGACATAACGATACTCTTTTGCGCGAACTGCAGTCTCGTTTGCCTGGGCGCTGCCTTATTGCCGAGGATGTTGGTTATCGCGGCGATGCTGTTGAGGCCGAGCTGATGGCGTATCTAGCCGTCAGGTGTCTCCGAAATCTTCCAATAACATTTCCTGAGACAACGGGGGTTCATGAGATGTTAACCGGCGGCGTCGTTCACTTCGTGAGTGAAGCATCACAGCCTTTATGAATTGCGGCGCTAAACGCCTAGACGAGCTGTGCCGTCGCCTGAGTCGGCCTTGTCGCTCACGTATCTTAGTGGTATTATAGTGATTGCCAAAATTTTGGCTCAAATTCTGCATAGAGTTCCGCTCGTAGAAATTAAAATCCCCGTAAATACAATTCGTTATGTGGTTATGGTGCGATCGCGGCAGTCGCCCTGACACATAATTGACACACATTGTATTTAAGTGGTATCTGATATGTTGCCTGTTTCGACATAACCATTATAGACTCTCACGGCGGAGTTCAGTCCGCGTGTGGGTCACAGGCCAAGGAAGGATACAATATGAAGGGGCGATCTGCTTCAAGCTTCAAGCTTCACTTAAAAGCTGCTGCAGCCATGACTTTGGCGCTTAGCGGCGCTTACGGCAGTGGTGCTTTTGCGCAAACCGGCGATGTTGCCGCTGCTGCACAAAATCCCGTAACGGATGTAGTTGTTGTTACGGGCTCCCGGATACGGCGTAAGGAGCTTAGCTCCACCAGTCCCATAGCTGTTACAACTCGCGAAACGATTAAGCTGCAACAGGCTGCTACCGTAGAGGATTTTTCAGTAAAGGTCCCGGCCCTTTCTGGCGGCATTCGGGACACGGCCTCCGGTAGCGACTCTTATGGTGCGAACGTCCTCGAGCTGCGAAATTTGGGGCAGGACCGGACGCTTGTCCTGATTGATGGAACCCGTGCCGTACCTTTCAGCTTTCGAAATTCGGTCGACGTCAGTGCGATCCCCGCAGGCTTATTGAAGAGCGTCGATGTCCTCACGGGCGGCGCCGCAGCGGTCTATGGCGCTGACGCAGTGGCGGGTGTGGTTAACTTCCGCCTAAACGATGATTTCACAGGTCTTGAGCTTACTGGCGGCTACCATACATCGAAGGGGGGTGGCAATCAATCTAACGTAGCCTTGACGCTCGGTGGCAGCGTCAACGATCGTGGCCACGTGGTAATATATGCAGATTATACCGATCGCACGATCTTGAGGGCGGGCGAGAGGGCGTGGGCTGCTCAGCCTAGCGCAACGGTGGCTCCCGCGGGCGGAAACTTTACCGATGTTGCAAGCGGCCGGACCTTCTCCTTCGATGCAAACAATGCGTTTACGACAACGCCCCAGACGTCGAATTTCAGCGGTCTTTATCCGCTGGTGGACCCTTTAAAGCGTCTCAACCTGTCTACGCTGTTCAAGTATACGCTATTCGGCGACACCGAATTATATGGAAGGGCTCTTTACACAAATGTTCGTACCGTCGATGCGACTCAAGCTGGTAGCACCCCTGCGTCAGTCGATGAAGACGTAACTATCAATCAAAGCAACCCCTTCCTTACCTCGCAGATCGCTAGTCAATTGACGTTCGTTGGCGGCAAGGCCCTGGTCCACGTCAATAGGAGCCTTTTTGAGCTGGGTCTAACTGAGGGGCAAACGCAGCGCAATACTCTCCAGGTTATGACCGGGCTGCGCGGTAGCGTTACTAATGCAATTAAGTGGGACGGTTACGTTCAAACTGGTCGTGTCAACGAGCTCACGACGGTTGTGGGCGACGGGTTGTATGCCGACACATCGGGTGCGAGCTATTTTTCCCAAATTGTGAACACCTGCAATATCTTCGGCTCTGGGAGCTCTTGCCTTAAGAGCTTGGGATCTCCGATCGCTCTCAACAATCGAACTCGGACGCAGGATGTGGCGGCGCTTACTTTTAGCGGGGACTCGTCTGAGTTCTTTTCGTTGCCGGCGGGCCCACTTGGCTTCGCGGTAGGGGCTGAGTACCGCCGCGAGACGGGAAAGATCACTCAAGATACGGTTCTTATTGACGGAAATAACTATAATCAGGGGACGCAGGAGCCTCTAGACGCTACAATCCAAAGCCGGGAGCTTTATGGCGAAGCATTGGTTCCCGTCTTGAAGAACTTCCCCTTTGCGAAAAGCTTGAACCTCGAGTTTGCCTATCGTGAATCGAATTATTCGCGTTTTGGCAAGCACGATACCCGCAAAATTGGCCTAAATTGGCTCGTCAACTCGCAATTGCGTTTCCGGGGTTCCGCGCAAACCGTGATACGTGCGCCAAACATGGGGGAATTCGCCGGGGCAATCGAATATATTCCCCTGTCCAAACTGGTCACTGTTGCACGTCTTCGCCCTCGCTACGCGGGCGATCCGTGCGCGCTAGGTACCGGAAACGCTGCGCAGTGCGCCCGTTTCGGTGCGCCGGCTGTTGGGTCATATGATTCGCTCTCTGCAGCGAATTTGACTGGTAAATACTATTATGGTGGAAATCCGAATATTATGCCAGAAACTGGCAACACCAAGACATTCGGATTCGTGTTGACGCCTAATGCCATAAAAAAGCTTAGCGTTACCGTTGACTATTATGACATCACCATCACGAATGCGGTTGGTCAGATTCAGCCGATCGATGCGCTGACTAGTTGTTATATCACTAATCCGACAGCAAATAACCCGTTGTGTGCCGCCGTTACACGCGACCCCACGACGGGACGTATCAAGGATGCCTATCCCATTGATCGCAATCTGTCCCTAATTTCGCAGAACGGCTTTGACGTTGGTATTGCCTATTCAATGCCCGTTCCGCATTGGCTGCCGGGCAATAACCTCTCATTCGCTTACCAAGGCAATATCGTAAACAGCTACAAGATCCAGCGGAACGAGGTCCTTCCGATCGTCGAGTGCAAGGGGACGTACGGTTCGGCTTGCTCCAGCGATTCTACAACCTTAGTTCAACCGGCTTATCGCCATTTGGCAAGTGTTGGTTGGACTATGGACGCAGCGTCGGCTCAGGTCTCTTGGCAGCGCATCGGTAAAGTGCGGGATAGCTCTCTAGGCAGCACTGACGTAATCAAACCAGTCGATTACATCGATCTAAACACGAGCTATGAACTCAACGATCGTGTCAAAATTAGCGCTCGGATACAAAATCTCCTAGACAAAGATCCGCCATATGCTCGCAAGGCGGGAAGTTACAACACGTATCCTGATACGTACGACGTTCTTGGTCGTACATTCGGTGTCTCGGTGACTTATCGGCAGTAAGCCGCTTTTATGAAGTTGTGATGAGAGGCTCCTTTAGCGCGCCTCTCATCATTTTTTGGGATTATTGTAGATGCCGCATTTTGGATGGCTGGACTGGTTGGTAGTCGGTGCGTACTTTTCTGCGCTGGTAATTGCGGGAATTGCATTTCAGCCGAAAGCAACGAAGGACTCGCGTGATTACTTTCTTGCAGATAATAAGATTCCGTCTTGGCTAGCGGCTGTATCGGTACTAGCTGCAACGCAGTCCGCGGCTACGTTTTTAGGCGCTCCCGACTACGGGTATCGAGGTGATTTGACGTATCTAGGCACGAATATAGGAACTTTACTTGCGGCATATTTTGTGGGTCGCATATTCATACCGCGCTTCTATAAAATGAGGGCGGCAACAGTTTATGAGCTTTTGAAAGTCCGCTTTGGAAATGCAGCGATGAGGGCGGCCGGCGGCATGTTTTTGCTCGGTCGGGTACTCGCTGGGGGCGCTCGTGTTTACCTAGCGGCAATCGCAATATCTATGATAATTTTTTCTAACGTAACTGTAAGTGGAATCGTATTGGCGACGTTTTTAATTGTGGCCGTTAGTTTTGGATTTAGCTTTGTAGGGGGATTGAAGTCGGTAATATGGAACGACCTTGTTCAGTTTGTCATATATATCGGCAGCGCTATAGGCGTTTTAATATTCCTCCGTTGCCTGATACCGTCAACTACGAGTGAGATAATGAGTGGCCTCATTAATACACCGGGTGGAACAAATAAGCTTCGGGTATTCGATTTTTCTGCTGATTTTTCTTTGCCATTTTCAATTTTTAGCATTTGTACTGGGCATTTCTTGCTCAATGTTGGCAATTTCGGCATGGACCAAGATACAACGCAGAGATTACTGGCATCAAAAAATTCGAAAGCGGGGGCTGCAAGTCTATATATCTCTGCGTTGGCCGCCATTCCAGTGATATTTATTTTCATGTTAATCGGATTACTTCTCTATGTGTTTTACAATCGGCCGGACCTTATGCACACGACAGGTGATCGCCTCGCTGACATGAAATTTCATGGTGATACTGTCACCGTATTCATGTACTTCATACTTACGGAAATACCGGCGGGACTAAGAGGGCTCGCCACTGTTGGCGTAATCGCTGCAGCGGTATCCACGACTAACTCAGCGCTCAATGCTATGTCGTCTGTCATGATACAGGATTTCTATAAGCCGTGGATGGAAAAGCGGAAGGTAGTTGCAGAAGAGCATTTTGTAGTAGCTGGACGTTACGGTATGGCGATTATGGGGCTGTTGACATTCGTAATGTCCATAATTTGCTATTTTTGGCAAAATGCTATGCACACACCGCTATTGCAATTTGTTCTTTCTATTATGACATTCTCGTATTCGGGGCTGCTTGGCGTTTACTTTACCGCTATGTTCACCCGTCGGGGTTCGAATACATCCGTAATATTAGCGCTGATCATGGGATTTGTTGTCATTCTTGCCATGCAGCCGTGGTTTCCCTTGAGATTGGGGTTGCCAATATTCCTCACGAAGCTCGCCTTTACTTGGCAACTTTGCATTGGCGCTGCGATCGCATTCTTGGTCTGCGCCGCCGCTAAAGGTAGCGACATCAACACTGCTAATGGAGTATCATCGTAATGTCGACCGAAAGCATAGATCCTCGATACCAGGAAATTGATAGCTGGCCATCCGAGCTAGCGGTTGAAGCGATGTTGGAAGGGCAGTTGGCGGCGATTGCTTGTATCAGAAGTCAAACGTCGGCGATTGCGGAGGCTTCTGAGGCGGCGGCGGTGAGGCTGCTGAAGGGCGGTCGGCTCGTCTATGTTGGCGCCGGCACCTCTGGCCGAATTGCCGTTCAAGACGGTGTGGAGCTGGCCCCAACATATAATTGGCCTGAGGAGCGCTTGGTGTTCCTGCTTGCTGGTGGCCTCGCAGCCCTATCCAGGAGCGTGGAGGGCGCGGAAGACGATGTGACCGCGGCACGCCATTTAGTGTCGGAGTCCCAAATAGCGCAGAACGATGTGGTCATCGGTGTGGCCGCAAGCGGGCGCACCCCGTTTACAGTGGCGGCTGTTATTGCCGCTCGTAAGGCAAATGCGTTGACGATTGGCATTTCCAACAATCCATCGTCGCCTCTTTTGTCCGCAGCTGAGCACGCCCTGTGTGCAGATACCGGCAGCGAGCTTATAGCTGGCTCGACCCGCATGAAGGCCGGGACGGCCCAAAAGGCTATCCTGAACCTGTTCTCAACGACGACGATGCTTCGTTGTGGTCTTGTTTATCAGGGTCTAATGGTCAATATGCGAGTGTCCAATGAGAAGCTTTTGGCGCGAGCGCGGGTGATGGTCCAAACGCTTTCCGGCTGCGACTATGATGCAGCGGTGAGCGCATTGAGTCTTGCAAGTAACGATATACGAAAGGCAACGATTATTGGACTTGGTCAAAGCAGCGAGGCGGCTGAGCGCGTGCTACGCGAAAATAATTATAATTTGCGCGCAGCTATAGCTAAGGTTGGCGGCAAGTGTGAGTTCTAATGATTAATCGAATGTTAAAAGACTTCTCCACAGCGAAGGACGCAAATACGCCGCTGTATCTACAGCTCGCGAGTAATATTCGCGGTCATATACTTGAGGGTGGAATCGTCCCGGGAAATGCGTTGCCATCCGAGCGCATTCTGTGTGAGCTCACCGGAATGTCTCGCGTGACTGTGAGGAAGAGTATCGAAACTTTGATTGAGGAGGGCGTTCTGTTCCGAAAGCAAGGATCTGGTACGTACGTTGCCAGGCATATTGAAGCCCCGGCTACCGCTCTTAGAAGTTTTAGCGATGACGCTCGAACCCGTGGTGAGAGCCCGACGACAATTTGGGTTGTTAAAGGTCTTGCGTTCCCGACAAACGAGGAGGCAGCGGCTTTGGGCGTACCGGCTACAAAGCAGGTGGTAAAGCTGGGTCGTATCAGGCTTTCAGGAGGCGTTCCACTTGCTATCGAGCACGCTGTTGTACCCGCCCATTTGCTACCGGATATCGAGAATGTAGGTGAGTCTCTTTACGAGGCCCTCGAGAAAAGAGGTCATCGCCCTGTTAAAGGAACGCAAAAGGTGCGCGCGTCCGTGGCGACACCTACCGAAGCGGGGTTTCTCGGGATCCGTGAAAACTCGGAGGTACTGCGGATTGAGCGCCTTACCGAGTCCATCGACGGGACGAAAGTGGAATTCACACGCTCGGTATACCGTGGTGATACGTTTGAGTTCGTGAGTGACTTGAAAATTTGAGCTCATTGATGCCGCTGCGATACCGTGGTGGTTATCATAATCGAGCGCCGTGGTTCAGCCAAGGGTTGCGTCGTGCCGTTGGTTGGCTCTGCGGTGCGCTGTGCACTGCTAGAGGATATTAACGTGGCCGAATTAAACTCTTTAAAATCTCATGGTAGCTCAGAGCGACTAGTTCCACTCGATGTTTTTCGTGGTTTGACAATCGCGTGCATGATTTTGGTGAACACCCAAGGTGCGGGCGGTCCCCCATACAGCACGTTGGTTCATGCCGATTGGATCGGCTTCACCGTGGCTGATCTCGTGTTCCCCTCTTTTTTATTCGCCATGGGATTAGCTCTGGGCGTCGGTCGTACGGATGTCGCGCCTCCGGGTGCTTTTTGGAAAAAGGCTTTCACCAGGACGTTCTGGCTTTTTATTATTGGTTACGTGATGTTTTGGTTTCCCTTTTTTCACGTCGACGTAGACGGGAAGCTGGCCTTCGATAGTATTGATCACGTCAGAGTTATGGGCGTGCTCCAGCGTTTGGCAGTTTGTTACCTTGCAGCGGCAGTTGCCACAAGATTTCTAAGCCCAGGAAAGCTAGCTGTTTTGTGTATTGGCATTGTGGTAGTCTACGCCATGACTCTCGTTCTGTTCAGCCCGCCGGGCCTTGCTTATGACAAGTTCTGGAATCTGCCTGCTCGCGTCGACAGGGCTGTGATCGGGATAGACAGAATGTACCGGCGTGGCCATGGTTATGACCCTGAGGGCCTCTTGAGCTCGATGCCTGCGGTCGTAAATGTATTATCAGGCTATTTGGTTGCGAAATTTCTGACAAAAGACGGCGTTGCGCTTAGGGCGGATTCTTATAACCTGCGCAAGTTGATAGCAATCTTGACTACGGGGCTTATCCTCCTTGGCATTACCGTGCTTTGCTCACCGTTAGTGCCAGTTTCAAAGAAGCTATGGACGAGTTCATTTGTCTTACTCACCGTTGGTCTCGATATGATCATTTTGGTGGCTTTGCTCTTTGCGCATAAAAATATCTATTGGCGTAAAATTGAATATGTATTTTGCGTATTTGGCGGCAATCCGCTTGCGATTTATATTTTTTCGGAGATTATTTATATTCAATTAATCCGATTTAATCTGCCGGGCGGGCTTAACATATATGATTGGTTTGGAATTAGAATATTTCAATCGGCATTTCCTGGGCCTGTCGGAAGTTTTTTGTGCGCTCTTGCCTTCACTTTAGTTTGTTTTTTGTTTGGTTTAATTTTAAAGCAGAGAGGTTTGTATTTAAAGATTTAGCAATTTAAATATTTTTAATTTTATCTTTTACTGTGATATCGGGTTTTCTAAAGGGTTAGTTTCTCATGTATTTGGCTGCATCGATTGTTACCGACTTACGCGGTATCGTCGGTAAACGGTATGCTTGCGATGGCTTGCGTGCCCCAAAGGTATATACGTCTGGTTTTAGATATGGTGGCGGTGCGGTCAGTGCAGTTGTTAGGCCAGGCTCTTTGCTTGAAATGTGGGAGGTGGTGAAATATTGCGTTGCAGGTGATATAATAATTATACCCCAGGCAGCCAACACTGGACTAACTGGAGGTTCAACACCGTTCGGATATGATTATGACAGGCCGGTTGTTATTATAAATACCATGAGGATTCGTGGTATTCACATGCTCCAGGGAGGGAAACAAGTTGTCTGTTTGGCTGGCGCGACATTGCACGATCTGGAGGCGAGGTTGGCTGCAGTTGGTCGCGAGCCCCACTCTGTTATCGGTTCGTCTTGCATCGGTGCTTCGGTTGTAGGAGGCATTTGCAACAATTCTGGGGGTTCTCTAGTAAAAAGAGGTCCGGCTTATACGGAGTTGGCTCTTTTCGCGCAGGTCGATAAGTTCGGCTCACTTAAGTTGTACAATCACTTGGGAATAGATCTCGGCAATAGTCCTGAGCAAATATTAACTAATTTAGAGATAGGACGCTTTAGCACTATTAAGGCGGACTCGGAAGTCGGTCGCGCGTCCGATCATGAATATGCGCGTCATGTTCGCGACGTTAACGCGTCATCTCCCTCCCGATTTAATGCCGATCCGCGGCGGCTTTTTCAGGCGTCAGGTAGCGCGGGCAAACTCATCGTTTTTGCTGTGAGGTTGGATACCTTTTCGAAAGAGTTGGCGCCATCTGTTTTTTATATTGGTTCCAATAACCCTGGCGCTTTGAGTGATTTTAGGCGGCGTGCCCTGGAAAGCGATCTCGATTTACCCATAGCAGTGGAGTATATGCATCGGGAAGCATTTGATATTGCCAGGCAGTATGGTAAGGATGTGTTTCTGGCAATACGACATTTTGGCACCCATTGTATGCCGACGTTATTTGGTGTGGCATCAAAATTTGACTCTGTCGTGGCGCGACTTGGTTTGGGAAAGGCGATTTGCTCAGCGGTTATATTGCAACTGGCTGCAAAACTAGCTCCGGAACATTTACCACGTCGGATGCTGGACTTCCGTGATAGATACGAACATTATTTGATTGTTCGGGTGGCGGGAGCGGTGAAGCATCGCTATCAAGATCTAATAGCTCAATCGTTTCCAGCTCCTAACAGTGACTTTTTTGAGTGTACTCAGCAGGAAGGTGAGAAAGCGTTTTTACATCGATTTGTTACCGCAGGTGCCGCGATTCGTTACAAACACGTAAATAGCGACGTGGAGGATGTGATATCTCTTGATATCGCGCTGCCGAGGAATGCTTCGATATGGTTAGAGAATCTGCCTGACGATCTTTACGACAAAATCGACGCGAAAATTTATTATGCTCACTTTTTCTGCTTTGTATTTCATCAAGACTACGTACTGAAGAGGGGGGTTAACGCTAGTGAGTTTAAAAATAGAGTGTTGGAGACTCTCGACATGCGCGGTGCCGAATATCCTGCCGAACATAATGTTGGGCACCTCTATAAGGCAAAATCACATTTGTCGAGATTTTACCAAGACATTGATCCTTGCAACCAGTTTAATCCAGGCATCGGAGGAACTACAAAATGCAAATGTTGGCGTGGGATTAATTATAAGTCGAATATGTAATCTGAATTAATAATATGTATTCGGCGTATATAAATATACATCGTATTGCACTCTTAAGCATTTTTATATAACGTAAAGGAGCGTGATTCGCCTTTTGTCGCGCAAATACTTTTTGCACATTTTGAGTTAGTGGCATTGGACTCCACCTTTACCAGCTTGCTGGCCGCGGCAAACTTTCCCTTCGCTGCGGGCGACTTGGGGTTTGATTCCTCCCGTGACCGCCAAGTCGTTGTCTTTAGGGGGCTGTGGTGCGCAATTCGCGCGTTGCAGCCCTTTTTTTTGTGAGTGACTCAGCCTGCTGAATTATACGCCTACGGCGTCGGCGTGGACCGCCTTGTTTTGATTGGGTTTACGCTTACGTTGACCCAGCCCCCTGAATTCCGGCCAGCAATTTGCAGAGTCGTCGATGAAGAGGATGACCAATGCGCAAGAGCCGCTTTACGGAACAGCAGATCATATCGATGATCAGGGAACACGACGCCGGAGTTTCGGCGGCGGATTTGTGCCGCCGGCATGGTTTGTCGGAGGCGACATTTTACAAATACAAAGCCAAATTCGGCGGCATGACGGTGTCCGATGCGCAGAAGCTTCGAACCCTGGAGCAGGAAAACGGTCGGCTGAAGCGCTTGCTCGCCGAGGCGATGCTGGACAATGCTGCGCTGAAGGACCTGGCGACAAAAAACGTACGCATACGGCGTGGACCACCTTATGGTGATTTCGGGCGGCCGGCAAACTGAGCGTTTGATGTAGTGCTTGCATTAGTGCCGGCACCAGTGGTTAGGGCAGTTGTTGATGGCGACCGGGATTTACGTTGAGCGTCGGAATTGGACGCCAGCCGAGAAGCGCGCGATCGCGCTGGAGGCATTTGCGGAGGGCGGGAGTGGTCGTCGCAACGTCTCTAAGGTCGCGCGGCGGCATGGGGTTCAGAACTATCAGCTCTACCGTTGGCGCGATAAGTACTTGGCTGGTTGCGATTTTCCAGCGCTTGTTCCGGTTCAGGGTATGCATCCGCTGTAGGCCGCAGGCCGTCTGGATTCAGGTCGATCGCCGCGCCA
>CAKZJB010000106.1 GCA_936940865.1 uncultured Asticcacaulis sp.
CGCCGTTCCGATTGTGACATTGGCGGCTGTGCGAGGCGCAAGGCATCGAGCTGCCGCTGGCGCGCCTTGCCGCCGAACTGATGGGGAGCCGGACGGCGCGGCTCTTCTACGACGAGATCATCGCCAAGCCGCCGGGCGCCTCGCGGCCGACGCGCTGGCACCAGGACGCCTCGCACTGGTGCATCCGGGCCGAGCAGGTCTGCACCCTGTGGCTGGCGCTCGACGATACCGGCCTCGGCGACGGCGCCGTACGCTACATCCCCGGCAGCCATGCCGACGGCCGCATCTATCGCCCGGTGGACGGCGCGGGCCGGCCCTGGCCCGGCTCGGCCGGCGATCCGCCGCCGCCCGACGGCGCTTTCGAAGGGCTTTACATTGTCAGCTTCGCGCTGGAAGCCGGCGACGCGGCCATTCACCAGGCCCGCGTCGTCCATGGGTCTTCCGCCAATACGGCGGGGCGGCACAATCGTCGCGCCTATGTCACGCGCTGGCTGGGCGACGACGCGGTCTACAGCTGGCGCGGCTTCGATATGCCCGTCTCCGTCGCCGTACCGTTCGAAGAGGGACAACCGTTGGATCACGGCCTGTTTCCGCTGCTGTATGAGCAGGCGGCGGGCGTTCCGGCATGAAAAAAGCGCGCCCGTTGCCGGACGCGCTTTTCAACGGCGAAGCGGGGGGCGTCAGAAGCCGAACTGGCTGCGCACCGCGAAGGTGTGATAGCGCTGGCTCATCAGGCCGCCGGCGCTGTTCATGCGGACGATCTTGACGTCCTGGCCCTGGAAGACGAAGCGGACGGCCGGATTGAGCTGCCAGCCCAGGCCCAGGGCGGCGATATCCTGCTCGCCGCCGCGCACGCGGTCAGCCGCCGTCGCCGAATTTTCGTGATAGTTGAGATCGAGCGTCGAATAACGCGCCACCAGCTCCCAGGCGCCCCAGGTTCCGGCCTTGAGGTCGAAATTGTGCGCTGGAACGACGCCGTCGAAGGCCGCCGTCGCCGTATTGTACTTGCGCGCCTCGCCGGTCAGCGACCAGCCGCCTTCGACATACCAGCCTGAGAAGCTTGGGTCGGTGGCGCCGGTGGCGGGGTCCTTGCGCTTGATATCGAAATTGAAGGCCTCGCCCTGGGCGAACAGCGGCCCGTTCTGCCAGCCGAGTTCGACGCCGGTCTCCGTCGCCGATTGCGCGTTCATGGCGCCGGTGTCGATCAGGCGCGTGCCGTCGACGCGCAGTTCGGGACGTTCGCGCAACTGAACCGGATAGCGCACGGCGGCCGAAGCCCCCGCGTCCCCCGGATTGATGACAGACGAATAGTTGACGCCCATATGGACCAGCCAGTCCTTGCCCTTGAAGGGCGTGCCGGCCAGTCGCGCCGTGAGGCCCAGCTGTTCGTCGAAATTGGCGGCGGTGAAGGATGTCGCCTGGGTGTTGAGCGCGGAGACCGTGTTGCCGGTGATGGCCAGCGACCACAGGAAGCGATCGCCGCCATTGAACGCCGCCACGGCCATGCGGGTATCGCCGCCGGCCAGCGACCGGGCGACTTCCGCCGACGAGGCGCGTTCCAGGAAGGGCGAGCTGTTGGTCGAGCCGGCATCGGCCAGGCCGACATTGGGGGCGAATTCGCCGATGCGCAGCTTGGCGGACTTGAAGCCGCTGTACTGGAGCCAGGCCTCGTGGAAGCGGCCGACATCCTCGGCGCCGGCGCCGCCGAAGTCGGTCAGGATCATATAGTCGAAGTCGCGGAACAGCTTGCCCGTGACGCCCAGGCGCGCGCGGCGGAAATTGGTGCCGGAATTGAGGTCGCGCGCCGTCACCGCCGGATCGAGGTTTTTGTCCTGGCTGTAGGTGGCGCTGTCCATCTGGAAGATGCCCTTGAAGGCGATCGAGAAGTCGCCGTCGGACGACGCAATGGTGGTGGTGCCCGACTTGATCGCCGTGGTGGTGGCGGGCTTGGGTTGCGCCGCGACGACGGCCTGCGCGACCTGCTGGACGGTGGGCGGCGGCGGCGTGGCCGCCTGCCGGTCCTGCATCGTTTTGAGCTGCATCGCCAGGTCCCTGACCTGGGCCTGGAGGGCGTCGATCTGGGCCTGCTTCTGGGCGGAATCCTGTTCGTACCGCTGTTTTTGCAGGTCGATCAGCCTTTGTGCTTCGGCGGCGATCTGGGCGCGCAGGGCCTCGGACTGCGAGACCTTCGGTTTGGCGGCGGCGGGGAGGGCGCCGGCGATGGCGGCCACGGCCAGCAGGCTTACGCCGGTTTTCAAGGCGGGATGGAGGGACATCGGTCGTTTTCCTTGATCGTGCCGCGTATGTGCGGTCACGGCAGCATGGTTAATCCGCGGGCGCGCGCCGGTCTATGCGCACAGGCTGTGGCCTAAGCGCGCAAGCGGCTGACGAAGCCGTAGACTTCGGATTGCAGGTCCTCGGAGCGGCGTTCCAGGTCGTTCGACAGGGCAAGCAGGGACTGCGCCGCCGAACCGGTGGCATGGGCCGCCTGGCCCAGGCCGGCGATATGGGTGGTGACGTCCCGGGTGCCTTGCGCGGCCAGGTTGGTGTTGCTGGCGATTTCGTTGGTGGCATAGCCCTGCTGCTCGACCGAGGCCGCGATGCCCGTGGTCAGCTGGCCGACCGATTCGATGGTGCGGACGATGGCGTCGATCGAGCCGACCGTCGTGCTGGTCGCGGCCTGGATCTCGCCGATCTTGGAGCGGATGTCGTCGGTGGCCTTGGCGGTCTGCTGCGCCAGCTGCTTGACTTCGGAGGCGACGACGGCGAAGCCCTTGCCGGCCTCGCCCGCGCGCGCGGACTCGATGGTGGCGTTGAGCGCCAGCAGGTTGGTCTGGGCGGCGATGGCCTGGATCAGGTTGATGACCTCGCCGATCTGGTTGGCGGCGGTGCTCAGCGTCTGGATGGCTTCCTCGGTCTTCTGCGCCTCGGCGACGGCCATCTGGGTGACCTCGGAGGTGCGCACGACCTGGGCGTTGATCTCGCCGACGCTGGCCGACAGCTCCTCGGTGGCGGCGGCGACATTGGCGACATTGTTGGCGGCGTCGACGGCGGCATGATTGACCGATTCCGCGCGCTGGCTGGCGTCCTCGGCATTGCCGGTCAGCGAGCGGGCGGATTCGGCGACCGTGCGCGACGAGTCGGCGAAACGCTTCGCCAGTTCGCCCATGGTCCGCTCGAATTCGGCGGCGATGCGGTTGCGTTCCTCGCGCATGTTCTGCTCGATGCGCAGCTCTTCTTCGCGCTGGTGGGCTTTCAGCGTTTCCGCCTCGACGGCATGGTCGCGCAGCGTGCGGATCGAGCGCCACAGCGAGGCGATTTCGTCGCGGCCGCGGGCTTCGGGAATGGCGGTGTCGAAGGCGCCCTCGGCGATGCGCACGACGCTGTCGGTGACGTGCTGCAAGGGCTTCGATATCTGCCGGAAGGCGACCCACAGGGACGCGGCCAGCAGGACGACCACGCCGCCGGCGGCGATCAGCAGGAACTGCCAGATGCGCTGGGTCTTGTAGGCGTCCAGCTTCGCATTGGTGGCCTCCAGCTTGCCATGGATGTCGGCGACCATGGCGTCGATGCTTTGCTGGAAGGCCTTGCGGTTGGAACGGTTGGCCTCGTTATTGCCCTGTTCGTTGGCGGCTTCCGGCGAAACCTCGCGGCCCAGCCGGGCCAGCTCGCGGCGGAAGCCGACGAATTCGTCGGCCTTGGCCTTAACCGCGGCGAATTCCTGCAGTTGGGCGGTCTGTTGCGTGGCCTGCCAGTCGGTCAGCAGGGCCTGGATGTCGTTGAGATCCTTGTCGATGCCGTCGGCGTACTTCCCGGCTTCGGCGATGTCCTTCGACATGTAGACGCCGCGCGACTCCATGACGGCGGCGGTGACCAGGCGGTTGAGGTGTTCGCCGCGATAGGCGTTGTCGTGGGCGACGCTGACCTCGCGCAGGATCCGGTTGTAATCGTTGATGGTGACGATGCCGAGGCCGGTAATGGCCGATGCCATGGCGGCGAAACAGCCGACAAGAAGAATGATGCGCATCTTGATCGTCATTTCGGGCTCCTTCCGTGAGGCGCGCCCCCGCTGCGGCGCGCTCCAGGCAAACGATTGCGAAGTCAACCCTAGTCTCAACCCATAAATGAGTAGTTAAACCGTACGGTGTTTGCCTACCTAAGTGTCGGTTTTGTAATAATAAAGACTTAAGCTTTCGACGTTAAAGTCAAAATATAGCCCGCCGTCGCGCCGGTTATGCAGTGTCATACAAAAAGACCTTAAGGTCCGAGTATCGTGTCTTGCGTAACTGCCCAAGGGAGGGGCGCTGCTGTGCAGGGACAGGCTTTAATCATCGAAGACAGTGAAACCCAGGCGAAGTTCATCGGCCGGATGATGGAACGTGAATCCTGGAAGTTCACAATCGCCAAGAGTGTCGAGGCCGCCTATGTCTATCTGAAGCAGGGGCCATGCCATTTCATCCTGCTCGACGTATTCCTGGGTGAAGGCAAGACCCTGCCATCCATCCCGCGCATCCGGGGACTGGCGCCCAACAGCTCGATCGCCGTCATGACGGCCGGCAGCCGCGAGGAGGCCATCGAGGAGACGCTTAAGGCCGCGCGCGAATCCCAGGCCGATTTCGTGCTGAAGAAGCCGTTCGACGGCCCGCAACTGGCCGGCATCCTGAAAGAGGTTGCCAAGGACAAGAAGCTGGGACGCCGGCGTCCGCATGCCCTCGTCGTCGATGACTGCCGCTTCATCCGCCACATGGCGGTCGGCGCCCTGGCCGACAAGGGCTATCGCGTCTCCGAGGCCAAGACGATGGAAGAGGCCCTGGCCAGCCCGGATATCGCCCATGTCGACATCGTCGTCACCGACATCTTCATGCCGGGCATGGGCGGCATCGAAGGGACGCGCATCATCAAGGCCAACTGGCCCCGCGTGAAGGTCGTGGCCATGTCCGCGGGGCTCGACGCCCGCATGACGCCGGCAAAAGCCCTGATGGCCGCGCGCGTCACCGGCGCCGATGCCGATATCCCGAAGCCGTTCGAGGCCGAAACCTTGGTCAGCATCGTCGACCGGCTGGTCGACTGAACACGGCCAAGGCGCGCGTAAGCGCTTGCGCAAGCGGTTTCGCCGCAAAACAGCGCGTCAAAACAGCCGCTTGTAAATTGTGATGGGTCTGACGACGGGTGCGTTTCCAATAACGTCTGTAATTTTCCAATAAAAACAGTGTAAATTTCAATTGGAAGCGTTTCCAATTTTGCCGTTGCCGATTTTCCGTCCCTCCGGTAAGCGTTGTCATAACGACGATCAACAATGGGAGGCAGATATGAACCGTCGCGATTTTCTCATGTCCGGATTGGGCGCGGCCGGGGCCGCAATGGCGCCGGCGGCGTTCGCCAAACCGAAGGCCGGTGCGCAGGCCGGGGGCGCCTTTCCGCCGGGTTTCTACTGGGGCGCGGCGACCGCCGCCTACCAGGTCGAGGGCGCTTACCGCGAGGACGGCAAGGGCGAGTCGATCTGGGACCGGTTCGTGCTGGCGCCCGGCAAGATCAAGAACGGCGATACCGGTAATGTCGCCTGCGACTCGTACCATCGCTACAGGGACGACATCGCCCTGCTCAAGGCGATGAACCTCAAGTCCTATCGCTTCTCGATCGGCTGGACGCGCATCCAGCCGGACGGCGCGGGGGCCGTGAACCAGAAGGGGCTCGACTACTATAGCCGCCTGACCGATGCGCTGCTTGAGGCCGGCATCCGGCCGCTGCCGACGCTCTACCACTGGGACCTGCCGCAAAATCTCGAGGACCGCGGCGGCTGGCCGGTGCGCGATACCGCCGATCGCTTTGCCGACTATGCCGGCATCATGGGCAAGGCTTTGGGCGACCGCATCGAAAACTGGAGCCTTTTCAACGAATCCAAGACCTTCACGGCGCTCGGCTACAATCAGGGCGTCTTCGCGCCGGGCCGCAAGGACCCCTTCGCCTTCATCAGATCGACCCATGTGGTCAACCTGGCGCACGGCCTCGGCTTCAAGGCGCTGAAGGCGGCCAATCCGAAGCTCAAGGTCGGCAGCGTCTACGACGTCACGCCGATGATCCCGGCATCGGACAGGCCTGAGGACGTAGCGGCCGCCGATATCTGGGACAGGTGGCAGAACCTGTGGTTCGCCGCGACCGTGATCGACGGCCGATACCCCGACGGCGTCTTTCCGGCCGACCGGCAGGGGGACCTGCTGAACTGGCGGGACGGCGACGGCGAACGCATGCATGCCGACCTCGATTTCGTCGGGCTGAACTACTATTCCGGCACCCTGTGCGCCTACGGAAAAGGCGCGTCGGGCGTGCCCTTCATCGACGTCGACGCGCAATGGCCCTATGCCCCGCCGGCCTTCGAGACCGCGAAGACCGACTTCGGCTGGAACGTCTATCCGCAGGGCTTCCACGACATCCTGGTACGCATGCACAAGGTGACGGGCAACCGTCCGATCGAAATCACCGAAAATGGCTGCGCCTATAATATGGGGCCGGCCGCCGACGGCCAGATCCACGATCCGCAACGCATCGCCTTCTACCGCGATCACTTCGCCGCCATGCTGATGGCCATCCGGGAGGGCGTGCCCGTGCGCGGCTATCATGCCTGGAGCCTGATGGACAATTTCGAATGGGCGTCGGGCTACAGCCAGCGCTTCGGCCTGACCTATGTCGACTTCGCCAACGGCCAGACGCGGACCATCAAGGATTCCGGTAGATGGTACGCCGGCGTCGCCGCGGCCAACAGGATCTGACGGGCCATTGCCGGCCTCGTTTCCGGGGGCGGCAAAATTCAGACCGGAATGGCGGTCCCAACTTGCGCCGCTCCGGTCTGATCCGTCCATTTTGCGCATATCCGTCCATAACCTTTTGAAATGTCTGAGGATAGTTTCTCCTGATATTTTTTGCCCGGTTAACCAGTTCGATCCGGGTTTCGTTAAGGATTTGTTTGCACATTGGGAGCCATATGCTCAACGTGGAGGGGAAGATGGCCAGGGATTTTGTCGACACCATGCTATTTTTGGTTGAGCGCGACGAAGTTGCCGTCGATGCTGCCGTCGATGCCCTGATTTCAACCATTTCCGAAGGCAACGGCCTGCTGTCGCGGGCGGCGCTTGCCGAGCTCAAGGCCGATATGGAAAAGGCGATAGACGATTTCCGCCAGACCCGCGCCAGCCGCGACTATACGGTGCTTGTCCTGTCGTCCTTGGTCCGCTCCGGCATGGCGCGCCACATAATTACCGGTTTCCCAAAGCCCATGGCCGAGGCCTGACGCGGCATTCCGCCTTCGTCCGTTTGCGGCTTGACGGACTGTGGTGATATCGCTACCAAATCCTCAGACAATTAAGAACGGGGATTGAAAATGCCGAAGGTCGCAGGCCTCCTGATGACGTGCGTCTCGTTGCTGGCCGTGGCCACTGCGGCGCGGGCCGAGCCGGTCAAGACCGAAACCGGTGTCAGGCTGCAGACCGGCAACGGCGTCCTGACGGTAGAGCCCTGGTCCGACCGGGTCGTCCACGTCCGTTTCGGCGCCGACGGCTTTGCCGGCAACTACAATCCGGCCGTCATTGCAAAGCCCGGGCCTGTCAATTTCACCGTCGCCGAGACCGCCGATTCCATCACCCTGTCGACAGCCGCGCTCAAGGTGAAGATCGACCGGGGCAGTGGCTCGGTCACCTTCCAGACACCGGACGGCAAGGCCATCATGAACGAAGGCGGGCGCGACCTCAGCCACGGTGTGACCCAGGCCTTCTACGATACGGGCACCATCGTCTACGGCCTCGGCCAGCACCAGAACGGCATGCTCGACTACAGCGGCTCGACCGTGCACCTGCAGCAGGCCAACCGCGATGTCGGCATACCCATGCTGGTGTCGCCAAAGGGGTTCGGCGTGCTGTGGAACAATGCGTCGGTCACCGATGTCGACGCGGGCGTGGTCGCCAAGCCGCCCCTGGTCATCCGCTCAGAGGCCGGGCAGGGCGTCGACTACGACTTCATCTACGGTCCCGAACTCGACGACGTCATCGGCGGGTATCGCGGGCTGACCGGCGATGCGCCGATGATGGCGCGCTGGACCTGGGGCCTGTGGCAATCCAAGGAACACTACGCGACGCAGGACGAACTGTTGTCGGTGGCGGCGAAGTACAGGCAAATGAAGGTGCCGTTCGACGCAGTGGTCCAGGACTGGCAGTACTGGCTGCCGGGGCAGTGGGGCAGCCATCGCTTCGATCCGGCGCGTTTTCCTGATCCGGCGGCCATGGTGAAGACGTTGCATGACGAGCACGTGCACACCATCATCTCGGTCTGGGCCCGGCTCGATCCCGGCACGGCCAATGCCGCCGAACTGGACGCCGCCGGCGCCCTCTATCCCAAGACCTACCGCAACGTCTACCCGGCGGGGCAGGGGCGCTGGTACGACGCCTGGAACCCCAAGGGCCGCGACATCTACTGGCGCCAGGTCATGCAGAACCTCGGCGTGCAGGGCTTCGACGGCTGGTGGCTGGACGCATCCGAGGCGGAACTGGGCGGCAACTGGGGCGAAATGCGCGAGGTCTCGACGGCGGCCGGCCCCGGCGCCGAGGTCTATAACGCCTATCCGCTGATGCATACCACAGCCGTGTACGAAGGCATGCGGCGCGACCAGCCGGAAAAACGCGCCTTCATTCTGACGCGGTCGGCCTATGCCGGTCAGCAGCGCAACGCCGCCATCACCTGGTCCGGCGACACCGAAGGGAACTGGGACGTCTTCCGGCGCCAGATTCCGGCGGCGCTGAACTTTACCCTAAGCGGCATCCCCTACTGGTCGGCCGACATCGGCGGCTTCTTCGGCGGCGCCCCCAGGGATCCGGCCTATGCGGAGCTGTTCACCCGCTGGTATCAGTTCGGCGTCTTCAATCCGATGTTCCGCGTCCACGGCACCGGCCAGGGCAAGGAGCTCTGGGCGTTCGACGATGCGACACAGAAAATCCTGGTCGATTACGACCGCCTGCGCTACCGCCTGCTGCCCTATATCTATTCGGCGTCGTGGGCGGTTACCAGCCGGCGCGGCACCATGATGCGCGCCCTGGCCTTCGATTTCCGCGACGACGAAACGGCCCTGCATATCCCGGATGAATACATGTTCGGTCCAGCCTTGCTGGTTGCGCCGGTCGTGCAGGCCAAGGCGAACGCGCGCACGGTCTATCTGCCAGGCAAGGACGCCTGGTACGACTTCTGGACGGGCGCGCGACAGGATGGCGGGCAGGTCGTCGTGGCGAAAGCCGATATCGCGACCATCCCGCTCTATGTCCGCGCCGGCAGCATCCTGCCGCTCGGCCCGGTGCGGCAGTATGCCGATCAAAAATCGGACGCGCCTGTTGAAATCCGGGTCTATCCCGGCCGCGACGGCAGCTACGAACTCTATGACGATGCCGGCGACGGCTACGGCTATACGAAGGGCCAATATGCGACCGTGCGCATGACGTGGTCGGAATCGCGCCACCGCCTCGATTTCGCGCCTCGCCAGGGGGCTTTCGACGGCATGGCCGCGCGCCAGGCCTTCAGCGTCCGCTGCGGCCTGGGGCCGGCGCAGGCCGTGACCTATGACGGCCGGGCCGTGTCGGTGACCCTGGCGAACTGTGGGGCAACTGCGCCCGTGGCAAAACATCGTTAACGCTATGTCGTAAACCAGTGTTCATGCCTGTCTGGTAGGGTAAAGAGGCGTAAAACTTCGTTTCTTTTCAATACTAAGGCGGCGGGTTACCGTCGAAAATCCTTGCCAGTCATGAAGCTTTGGCGCCAGTGGCGCATGAACGTCAGTCCGACCGCGCGCATGCTGATCGCGACCGTGGCCCTATGCGGCATCGCGACGATCGCCGCTGTCGTCATCCTGTTGAACGCCTCCCTTTCGGCCATCGCCGCCAAAAGCGACGAAATGGATGGACATCGCAGCAACGACACCGCCCAGGCCGCCGCCCAAGCCCTGCTGACGCACATGACGCAAAAGACGACCGACAACGCCCAGTGGGACGATGCCGTCGACGAACTGTATCGCGACAGCGTCGATACCGCATGGCTGCAGCGGACCTGGGGTGTAACGGCCCTCGATAAGCGCACCTATGACGGCGTATTCGTTCTTGACGAGAACCGGCGGATCCTGTGGGGGCGGTTTCGCGGCCAGGCTTTCACCGGCACGGACGCTCGGATGTTCGGCAGCGGTTTCGCGGCGCTGGTCGCCGCCCACCCCGGGCAACTGGCCAGCGGCGAGACGGCCGTTTCGGGCTTCAGCCTGACGCGGTACGGGCCGGCCGTGGTCAGCATTTCCCTTGTCCGTCCCGTCGAACATCCGCTCTCGGGCGCAGGAACGATGCGGCGCTACCTGGTGATGACGCGCCATTTCACGCCCGGCCTGGTTCAGGGCCTGGGGACCGCCTTCCGCCTCGACCACCTGCGGGCGGCGCCAGCGGCCGACCGGCACATTCCCTTCCTCAATCTCACCGGCGCCGACGGCCGCGTCGTCGCGCACCTGACCTGGAAGCCGCGCCTGTCGGGCGCCCTGGCCGCCCGTGCCGCCGCTCCCCGTATCCAGCAGATCACCTGGCTGATCAGCGTGCTGGTGCTCGTCTTCGTCGGCGTCTCCGGCTACGCCCTGCACCGCCTGGCGCAAAGCGAGGCGACGGCCAAGCGCTTTGCGCTGACGGATAACTTAAGCGGCCTGCCCAACCGCCGCGCCCTGTTCGAGCATCTTCAGTCCGAAGGCAAGAAACACAAGGCGCGCATGCAGACCGTCGTCTTCATCGATCTGGATGGCTTCAAGGACGTCAACGACATCTACGGCCACAATACCGGCGACAAGCTGATCATGATCGTGGCGGCGGCGCTCAAGAAATACCTGCCCGAAAAGGGCATGCTGGCGCGCATGGGGGGCGACGAATTCGCCCTGCTGATCGCCGGCCATGACGGGCCGGCCAAGGCCCAGGGCTTTGCGGAGGCCGCGCTGGCCTTCGTCGGTGCGCCCATCCGGATCGGGGACCGGTCGGTGCAGATCGGCGCCAGCATCGGCATCGCCATCAGCACGCTGAAGGCCTGCACCAGCCATGAGCTGTTCCGCCGCGCAGACCTGGCCATGTATCACTCAAAGGCCACCGGCAAGGGCCGCATTACCCATTACGACGCGGAACTGGATGCGGCCCGCCAGCACAAGCAGGCCGTGGAGCAAGGCATCCGGAAAGGCCTGCAGAACGGCGAGTTCGACGTCGTCTACCAGCCGATCGTCGATGCGCGCACGCAGCGGGTCACCTCGGTCGAGGCGCTGGTGCGCTGGCCGGGCCGTCCGGAAGGCCCCCTGCCGCCTGACCAGTTCATCGACATCGCCGAAACCAGCGGCCTGATCCACGAAATCGGACAGTTCGTGCTGCGCAAGGCATGCGCCGACCTCAAGGCCGTGCCCGACCTGCGCCTCAGCGTCAACATCTCGCCGGCGCAGTTCCGCGACCCCGAGTTCGAACGCAAGGTCGACGCCGTCATCGACGAGACGGGCTTCCCGGTCGACCGTCTCGAGCTGGAGGTGACGGAAGGCTACCTGATCGAAAACCCCGACCGCGCCATTGCCGCCGTCGCCAACCTGAAGGCGCGTGGCGTCTCGTTCGCCCTCGACGACTTCGGCACGGGCTATTCCAGCATCGGCTACCTGCGCCGTTTCAATTTCGACCGCATCAAGATCGACAAGTCGCTGGCCGGCCGCATCGACCGCGATCCCCAGGCGGCGGCCCTGGTCGCCGGCACGGTGAACATCGCCGCCGCGCTGAAGATGCTGGTGACTGCCGAAGGCGTTGAGACCGAGGAGCATGTGCGGCTCTTGCGCCTGGCGGGCTGCAACACCTTGCAGGGCTATTATTTCAGCCGCCCCAAGGCCTTGCGGGACGTACTGGCCATGCTCGAACAGAATGGAAAGCGGTCGGTGGCCTGACCCCGGCGTGGAATGCGGTCCATAAGCCTCCTTTCAGCTCAAGCGCCGCCTGGCGCCTGGCCCATGCGAGCGCTGCCGCTTCGCTGCTTGAGCGCAAAAAACCGCCACGTTTTTCCACGTATCGTTCTGCAAGCCGGCAGACGCGGTTCGTAACCGGACCTACGGCCTTGCGTGCCGCCGCGCCGATCCGGCGGGCTTTCGCGGGGTGAGGGACGGTGTCTTTGCCGGTATGTCGATCGAAAAGACGGAGCCTGCGCCCGGCCGGCTCTTTACGGTTATCGTCCCGTTCATCAGGGTCACGATCTGCTTGCAGATCATCAGCCCCAGCCCCGTGCCGGATTGCGTGGCGCTGCCGGGTTGTGCGATCTGGCTGAAGGGCTGGAACAGCTTTTTCCGCCCGGCAGCGGATATGCCGATCCCCGTGTCGATGACATCGATCCGCAGTCGTCCGCGGGTATTGTACCGCACCACCACGTCTATAGTGCCCGAAGGCGTGAATTTCACGGCATTGCCGACGAGATTCTGCAGGAGTTGCCGCAGCCGCGGGGCATCGATCAGAAGCGTTTCGGGCACGCCGGGGCCGATGTCCAGATTGAGCGCAAGTCCCTTGTCCCGGGCCTGGAACGCCAGCAGGTCGACCGTATCCGATATCAGGCCGGCCGGGTTCGCGGCGCTGAGATCCAGGGAGATCAGGCCCGAGCCGAGCTTGGCGTGATCGAGAATGTCGTTGACCAGGGCCAGCAGGGCGGCGCCGGATTCCGAAATCCGGCGGCTGAACCGCTCGGCCTCGGCATTGCCCTGAACGACCTCCTTCAGCAGGCCGGCATAGCCGATGATACTGGTCAGGGGCGTGCGGATTTCATGGCTCATGCTGGCAAGGAAGGCGCCCTTGGCTTCGGCGGCGGCCTCGGCGTCCCTGCGCGCCTTGTCGAGCGCAAGATTGGCCCGCCTCAGGGCTTCGCCGGTAGTGCGCAACTCCGTAATATCGGTGACCAGGACATACATGCCCCGGACGGTTCCGGCGCTGTCGATGTCGGGAATGTACTGCGCCCAGGTATGGCCCGTATCCCCGTTCGCCTTCGTCAGGGTCCGTTCGAAGGCCTGCCGGCGGCCGGCCATGGCGCCTTCGATATAGGGCCGGTTCCGCTCGAAAAGGTCGGGACCGAGCAGCGTCTGAATGGAGATGCCCATCATTTCGGCGTGGCTGCGCCCAAACCATTCCAGGTAGGCCGAGTTCGCGAAGCGGCAGGTGAGGCTGGCATCCCAGTAGGCAACCATGCCCGGCAGATGGTCGGTGATTCCAAGAAGCAGATAGCGGTCGTCGGGAGGCTGGGCCGTCGGGAGGCTTTCCGTGGGCGAAGGCGTCACTGGCCCGCCTGGAGCCGCTGGGCGTCCGGCTTGGTCCGCAACATGTATCCGACGCCGTAAATCGTCTGGATCAGTTCCTCGTCGGCCGATGTCACCGGGTGGGCGTATTGCAGTTTGCGCCGCAGGCGCGACACCAGCGTATCGAGGCCGCGAGGCGTGGTGAAGTCGTGGACGTCTTCCATGTTGTCCAGAATATAGTCACGGCGCAGCGGCCTGGCCGGGCCTTCCAGGAATACGCGCAGCAAAGCGAACTCCGCCGGAGACAGCGCGAGAATTTTCCCCGAAGGACTGGTCAGCTTGCGGGTATCGCGTTCCAGGGTCCAGCCGTAGAAAGTCCAGTCCACGGGCGGGGCGGCGGACCGGTGCCCGCTTCGGCGGAGGACGACGCGGATGCGGAGCATCAGCTCGTCGGCGTCGAAAGGTTTGGCGATGTAGTCTTCGGCGCCCAGTTCGAGGCCGCTGATACGGTCAAGCTTGTCGCCCTTGGCGCTCAGCATGATGACCGGCGGGCCGCCGGCCGCGCTCAGCCGCCGGCAGATGCTCAGCCCGTCTTCTCCCGGCATCATGGAATCAAGAATGATGATGTCGACCGTGGACTGCGCCAGGATACGGTCCATCGCCTCGCCGCCGTCGGCGGTCAGCACTTCGCAGCCGCGCCGCGTCAGAACCTCGGTAAGAAGTTCACGAATATCCGCAGTATCATCGACCACCAGGACGCGTGGCGATGACGGGGTTCCTGAAGTCACAATGCGTACCGACAATATATATTCCCGTTACAGGCTACCGAATTCTGTTCTGGCTGACAACAGATCGGGCAATCGTAACCTGTTACGGCCGGGTAACATTGATCTGAATCAAGCCGCCATAAGTTCGACTGTCAGGTTGATCAGGTCTAGAGGCTTGAACGGTTTTTTCAGTTCCGCGTCGGCGCCGTGGCGCAAGGCGGCATTGGTGGCGCGTTCCGGCGTGATGCGGGTTTCGAGCCCTGCCGACATGGCCACGACCTTGACCTTCGGCCAGGCGCTCTTGATGACCTTGATGCCTTCCAGCCCGCCCATGCCCGGCATGAAGATGTCGGATACCACCAGGTCGACATGGCCGATATCGGTGTTCGCGAGCGCGTCCTCCATGGAGTTGGCGGTCGACACGCGGAAGCCGTGATCGCCGAGAATCTGTGCCGTCACGGAGACGACGGTCGGGCTGTCGTCGATGACGAGGGCGTGGCGGCGGCGCTTGCCTTCAGCCATGTCCTGCTCGGCATTCTGGACGATGGCGCGGATCTGCTTGCGCGCGAAGGGCTTCTTCAGGACGTAGTCGGCATTGGCCTTGCGCGCCATGTCGAGCGTCTCGTCGATCGATTCCCTGCGGCTGCCGGCGGTCATGACGGCGATCGTGGCGTCGAGCGCCAGGTCGCGGATCTGCGAAAGTTGCGGCAGGCTGTTTTCCTCGCCCAGGAAGACATCGACGAAGACCAGCGGCGGGCGCTTCTGCACGATCAGCGGCAGGGCCTCACCGAGGGATTTCGCCGTGACGAAGACCCAGTCCTCGTCCTTGAGCATGCGCCCGATGATGTTGGCCTGTGTCTGGCTGTCTTCGATGATCAAGGCAAGGCCTTCGGCCATACGCGCAATTCCTCTTCCCGGTACGCATACCAAACTAGGACAAAGGTCTTAAGCGACGGTTTAGCGCATAACGGCGTTCAGGGGGCTCCCGAAGCGCCACGCCGTTCATAGGGGGGAAACCATAAAGGGAAGAATTGCGGTATTATTGTCGCACTTGTGCAACTTTAATGTGTAATTAACGATAAGCCCGCCATCGTCTGCCCCGGGCGGATTCGCCCTGCGATAAGTCTGTCGGGAGGCCTTAATGGTTGGACTTATTGACTGCCGGTTTCTGCTCATCGAGCGGAACCCGTATATGCGCCAGATCGTGGAAACGATTCTGCGCGGTTACGGCGCGCGCATGATTACGGTGCGCGAGTCGAGCGCCGATGCCTTGCACGAACTGCGGACCAAGCCGTTCGACGTCATCTTCACGGAATATCTGCTGCCGACCATGGACGGGGCGGAGCTGACCTTTACGCTCAGGCGGACCAACTGCCCGAACCGGTACACGCCGGTCATCCTTTTGACCTCCTTCACTTCACGGTCGCGGGTGGAGCGGGCGCGGGATTCGGGCGTGACGGAGGTCTGCGCCAAGCCGGTCGCGCCGCGTGAACTGTTCCGGAAGCTGGCATCGGTCGCGGACAATCCGCGTCCGTTCGTTCAAAGCGCCGGCTATGTCGGGCCGGACCGAAGGCGTCGGCGCGATGCCGCCTATGGCGGAGACGAAAGGCGCGTGGCGGAGGCCGTCCCGGCCCATAACCGGGTCCAGGCCAGATAGCGCCTTCGATATTCGCGACAAGGACGCGGCCGGGACCGCCGGACGGGTTGAGTGAGGTGCCCCCGGCCATCCGGCCGATACCGTGGCGGGGCTGACAATGGCACATTCGTCACCATCTGACTGGAGTGCCCGCCATGAACCCGTCCCTGTTTACCCAACTGTCCGACAGCCTCGCCGACGAAGTCGCGCGCATGGCCCCGCGGGTCGCCGCCATAGGTTTGCGCCATGGCCGCCACCTGACCGCGACGGTATGGAAAGACGATTTGATCCTTGCCTCCGAACAGGCCCTGCCGCAGCGCGACGCCTTTCCTGTCCGCCTGCCCGGTGGCGGTGAAGCCGAGGCTTCGGTCGTCGGCCGCGACAACGCAACCAATGTCGCGCTTCTGTGCCTGTCGGCCGGCACGGGCCTTGCGGCGCCGGAGCCCGGGACGCTGCGCACCGGCGGCCTGGCCCTGGCGCTGGGGGCGCGCCGCGACGCA
>CAKZJB010000107.1 GCA_936940865.1 uncultured Asticcacaulis sp.
GCGGCGGCGGGCAAAGCACGAAAAGATTGGCGCCCTTGCCAACGGCGATCGAGTCAAAGCCAATCGCCGTTAGTATTATAACAAGGCACAAAAAAACCGTGCCCAGGATTGGCTCCCGGGCACGGTCCTTGATGGCTGATTTCGCGACCTAGACGAAGTGGAAGTCGCTGGCATCCACCGTCGCGCCGCCGCCGAAGGTGGCAATGGCGATGGCGGCGTGGCTGCCCGTGCCGTCGTCGTCCCAGTACAGGGTGTGGGTCGAGGCATCCCAGATGAACTGGGCCGAGGTGCCTACCGCGGCGCTGCCGGCGGTGAATTCCGACGCGCTCAGGGCGTGGCCGGCCGCGAAGCCGTAGTCGGAACCGGTGAACACCAGTTGGTCGACGCCATGGACGAAGTCCTGGATGTCGTCGGTGCCGTTGGTCGCGGCCGCCGAGAACATGAACGAGTCCGCTCCACCGTTGCCGACGAGGGTGTCGTTGCCGCCGAGGCCCATCAGGACGTTGTTGCCCGAGTTGCCGTAGAGGTAGTTGTCACCCGAATTACCGGTGGCGTTGATGTTGGCGGTGCCGAGCAGGTCCAGCTCTTCGACATTGGCCGAGAGCGTATAGCTGACCGAGCTCCAGATATCATCCCAGCCGCCGGAAGCGCCGGCATTGGTTTCGATGACGACGTCGCTGGCATTGGTGATCCAGTAGACGTCGTCGCCGTTGCCGCCGATCAGGGTGTCGGTGCCGCCGGCGGTCGCATCGAGGGTATCGTTGCCGTCGAGGCCCGACAGGATGTTGTTGCCCGAGTTGCCGTAGATGTAGTTATCGAGTTCGTTGCCGGTGCCGTTGATGTTCGACGAACCCAGCAGGTCGAGCTCTTCGACATTGGCGGTCAGCGTGTAGCTGATCTCACTCCAGACGGCGTCGTAGCCGGTGCCGGTTTCGACAACCAGATCGCCCGCATCCTTGACCCAGTAGCGATCGTCGCCATTGCCGCCGTACAGGATGTCGGTGCCGCCCTCGCCAATCAGGGTATCGTTACCGTCATTGCCATAGATGGTGTCGTCGCCGATCGTCCCATCCAAATAGTTATTTCCACTGTCGCCAGTAATAAGGGCCATTTTAAATCCTCCCGCTCGGGAAAAAATCCATGAACTTCAAACACGCGTCGTCAAATGACTGGACTGCACGGTGTCGCGTGAACAAGGTGCAAAAAACCAACGTTATGCATCAGCTGGGACACAACGCTTACGCTACTCCTATGTATACTTGGAAAGCACAGCGTGCACTGGATCCCCCTATGGAACCACTGCGCAGCGATCATGCTGACCCACCTCGCCCTCAGCTTAGCGTTAATATTCCGCATTGCAAAGTGGTTAGTTTGTGACAAAAGCCGCAGCCTCAATCGGGAGGAGAAAATTCCGGAGAAAAATGCGTCGGCAAGAAGAATTATGGTTAAATTTTGCGTCGCAATATTCGTTCGCAGTACCGTTTCCGTCGCTGGCCATTGTCGAGATGCACCAACCGCCCGCTCAGCCAGCCACGCCAAAATTGTATTTATGGGTATGGAAGGAGTAAATTGCGGACTGGCTGAATGAGAAAAATTGAGACACCGGCCAGCCGGCGGCGTTAAGGATCAGGATAAGATTGTATAGGTCATGTATTTCATGTGAATGGGCGTACGGTTGCCCGTTCCTATGAACGCGGGAAAGGGGTGTATTTTCCGTAATACAAATTGGTCCGCATTTTTTCTTCACGGCGCAAACAGCCCGGAGCAATAATCCGCGTTTGCCGCCCTGGCGATTGGGGGCTCTGCCGCGGCACGCATAACGCAGATGTGAGGACCGGATACGTGGCAGGCACGGCAGCGGCCTGTTGTATCCCCTGCCAAAGCGGGCATTTCCCGCTGCCTGCGTCAGGCTTTGCCGATGCGGCACGCAAGGCGCGCGCAAATTGCCTGGCGAGCCTTGGTTTCGATTTAGGAAAATTGCCGCAAAGCCTTGCGCCGTAAGGAACTGGAATGGTGGAGCTAAGCGGATTCGAACCGCTGGCCTCCTCATTGCGAACGAGGCGCTCTACCAACTGAGCTATAGCCCCATTCCGTTCCACGGAGGCCGCTTTAATAAGCCAAGCGGCGGGCATGTCAAGCCACAACTGAACTTGTGCGCGCCCGCGAATTCCCTATATTCACGACTGATTTTCAGGCCAAGGGGTCCGTGCGCATGGCGCCCATCATCGAACTCGTCTTTCACGTCATCAACGGGCTTTTCGGCCTTATTATACTGGCGCTGGTTATCAGTGCCATCCTGAGCTGGCTGGTGGCGTTCAACGTCATCAACACACGCAATCCTTCCGTATGGCGTATACTGGACGTACTGGACCGCATCACGACACCAATCCTGGCGCCGTTCCGCGCCTTCATTCCACCGATGGGCGGTCTGGATCTAAGCTTTATCGTCGCCTATCTGGTGATCCAGGGGATTCAAATCTATCTGCTCCCGGCGGCTGAGCGCAATCTCCTGCTTCTAGTCGGCTGATCATGCGCCTCTTCGTGCGCCTGACGCCGAAATCGTCGGCCGAGCGTATCGACGGCTGGGATTTCGACGAACACGGCCGCCGCTTCCTCAAGGTCCGCGTGCGGGCTGCTCCCATCGAGGGGCGCGCCAACGAAGCCCTGATCCTGTTTCTGGCGAAAACGCTGAAGGTACCCAAGTCGCGGCTGACCCTGGTCGCGGGCGATACGGCGCGGCTGAAGGCTATCGAGATCGAAGGCATGAGCGAAGCCGACCTCGATACGCTCCTGCCATAAAAGAAGCCCTCCGGCGCGGAACGCCGAAGGGCAGTTCACCTTTGCGAGGTGGTCTTCAGTGTGATCAGCCTAGCGCGCTTTGATTAAGCGGCCGTCAATGCCGACTCACGAATCTGGTCGTTGATGGCTTTGGAAACCTGGCTGCCCGAGGCCGTGCCGCCGAGGTCGCGGGTGAGAATGCCTTTTTCGACGATGGCGTCGATAGCGGCGTCGAGCGCGTCGGCTTCCTTCATGAGGTTCAGCGAGAAGCGCAGCATCATGGCGACCGACTTGAGCGTGCCGATCGGGTTGGCGAGGTCCTTGCCGGCGATGTCGGGCGCCGAGCCGTGGATGGGCTCATAGAGGCCCTTGCCGGTTGAGCCGAGCGACGCCGAACCCAGAAGGCCGATCGAGCCTGGCAGGACCGAGGCCAGGTCGGACAGGATGTCGCCGAACATGTTTTCGGTCAGCACGACGTCGAAGGTCGTCGGGCGCGTCACCAGATGCATGGCCATCGAGTCGACCAGCGCGTGCTCGAGCTCGACGTCGGAATACTCTTCTTTATGCAGGCGGATGACCGTCTCACGCCACAGGCGAGAGGTTTCGATGACGTTGGCCTTGTCGACGCTGGTCACCTTGTTGCGGCGCTTGCGCGCGGCGTCGAAGGCGACGCGCGACACGCGTTCGATTTCCTCGACCGTATAGACGCATTCGTCCGACGCCATGGTCTCGGAGCGCGTGCGCTTGCCGAAATAGAGGCCGCCGGTCAGTTCGCGCACGATCAGCATGTCGGCGCCCTGCACGATCTCGGCCTTGAGCGGCGAGCGGTGCACCTGGCTGGCCTTGACGTCCATGGGACGCAGGTTGGCGAACAGGCCCATCGACTTGCGCACGGCGAGCAGTCCTTGTTCCGGACGCATCTTGCCAAGGTCCCACTTCGGGCCGCCGACGGCGCCCAAGAGCACCGCGTCGGCCGCCAGGCAGGCGCGGTCGGTGTCTTCCGGATAGGGATTGGCGTCGGTGTCGATGGCGATGCCGCCGATGCGCTTTTCGACGAACTCGAAGCTGTGGCCGTAGACCTCGCCGATGGTTTGCAGGGCGGATACGCCGGCGGCGGCGACTTCGGGACCGATGCCGTCGCCCGGCAGGACGGTGATATTGAAGCTGGCCATGTTACGCTGCCTTTCCGTGGGACTGTTCGAACTGTTCGATCTCGGGCAGGCGCTTGAGCAGCCAGCCCATGGCGTCGACGCCTTCCAGGAGACACTGGCGGGCGAAGGCTTCGACCGTAAAGGTGAAGACCGTGCCGTCTTCCAGCGTCAGGGCGTTCTTTTCGAGGTCGATCGTGACGCGCTGCTGCGGGTTGGCCAGCAGCTTGTCGTGCGTCGCCTTGTCGACGACGATCGGCAGGAGGCCGTTCTTCAGGCAGTTCGACTTGAAGATGTCAGCAATCTCGGTCGAGATCACGGCCTTGAAGCCGTAGTCCATCAGCGCCCATGGCGCG
Source organism: uncultured Asticcacaulis sp. (assembly GCA_936940865.1). Lineage (GTDB taxonomy): Bacteria > Pseudomonadota > Alphaproteobacteria > Caulobacterales > Caulobacteraceae > Asticcacaulis. Next base: position 4,283 of record CAKZJB010000107.1, read on the forward strand.
TGTTCGCGCGACGAGCCGCAGCCGAAATTGTTGCCGCCGACCAGGACGCGGTGCTCGGTCGGGTCGATTGTGTTGAGAATATGCGGCTTGTTCGAGCCGTCGGCGTTATAGCGCCAGTCGTTGAACGCGACCTTGCCGAGACCCGCCTTGGTGGTGGTCGTCAGGAAGCGGGCGGGGATGATCTGGTCGGTGTCGATATTGGCCTCCGGCAGCACGACGATGCGCGACGAGAAGGCGTTGATAGGTTCCTGGTTGGACATGGGTTTACGCGCTTTCCAGAGCCATGAATTGACGGGGATCGGCGACGTGGCCGGCAATAGCGGAAGCAGCCGCGGTGGCGGGCGAGGCCAGCACGGTGCGCGAGCCCGGGCCCTGGCGGCCTTCGAAGTTGCGGTTGGAGGTCGAGACGGCCAACTGGCCCGGCAGCACGAAGTCGCCGTTCATGGCGATGCACATCGAGCAGCCCGGCAAACGCCATTCGGCGCCGGCTTCGACGAAGATCTTGTCCAGGCCTTCCTTTTCGGCCTCGACGCGGACCCATTCCGAGCCCGGGACGATCAGGGCGCGCACGCCCGGAGCGACCTTGCGGCCCTTCATGATCTCGGCGGCGGCGCGCAGGTCGGCCATGCGGCCGTTGGTGCACGAACCGATGAACACGACGTCGACCTTTTCGACTTCGCGCTTTTCACCGCCGGTGAAGCCCATGTACTTGAGCGCGCGCTGGTCGTCGTCGCCGGCCGGCAGCGGCACGCCCTTGGCAATGGCCGCGCCCTGGTCGGGCGAAGTGCCCCAGGTCGCCATCGGCTCGATGGCGGAACCGTCGATGGTGATTTCCTTGTCGAAGGTCGCGCCTTCGTCGGAAGCCAGAGCCAGCCATTGCTTGGCGGCTTCATCGAAGGCGGCGCCCTGCGGCACGTATTCGCGGCCGCGCAGCCAGTCGACCGTCTTCTGGTCGGGGGCGATCATGCCGCAACGCGCGCCGGCTTCGATCGACAGGTTGCAGACCGTCATGCGGCCTTCCATGTCGAGGTCCCGGATCACGCTGCCGGCATATTCCAGCGCATAGCCGGTGCCGCCCGAGAAGCCGAGCGTGGCGATGACGGTCAGGGCGACGTCCTTGCCGGTGACGCCGGGCTGCAGCTTGCCCTCGATATTGATGCGCATGGTCTTGGGCTTGCGCTGGGCCAGGCACTGGGTGGCGAGAACGTGGCCGACTTCCGAGGTGCCGATGCCGAAGGCGATGCAGCCGAAGGCGCCGTGCGTCGAGGTGTGGCTGTCGCCGCAGACGACGGTGAAGCCCGGCTGGGTCAGGCCCATTTCCGGACCGATGACGTGGACGACGCCGCGGTTTTCGGCGTCATAGCCGAACAGGCGCACGCCGTTCTTGGCGGCGTTGGCTTCCAGTGTCTCAACCTGCTTCTTCGCCTGCTCGGTGACATAGGGACGGTTGCCGTTCGCGTCGGGGCGCAGCGTCGGGATCGAGTGGTCGAGCGTCGCGAAGGTGCGGTCCGGACGGCGGACCTTGAGACCGCGGGCATCCAGTTCCGAGAAGGCCTGCGGGCTCGTGACCTCGTGGACGAGGTGCAGGTCGATATACAGGACGGCCGGCTTGTCGGCGCCTTCGGGCTCGACGACGTGCGCGTTCCAGACTTTTTCGAATAGCGATTTCGCAGTCATATAATCCGCTCTTTTTTCAAGGCTCTTCGCCCTCCCCATTCATGGGGAGGGGGGACCGCGCGGTGCGCGGTGGGCGGGGCCATTCCCAGTCGCCGCAAACGCGGTGTTTGCGGCCTCTGACGCTGGCCCCTTCCGTCTCACCCCTCGCCAAGGCTCGGGGTGATCCACCTCCCCCATAAATGGGGGAGGCGAAGAGGGTTTGGTGTTTACTCCGCCGGGACGGCCGCCCCGATCGGGTCGAGCCAGCCGAAGCGGTCTTCGGTGGTGCCGTTGAACAGCCCGTGGAACAGGGTCTGCAGACGGCGGGTGATCTTGCCCGGGCCGTTGGCGCGGACGGGGATGTCGTCGACCGAACGGATCGGCGTGATTTCGGCGGCCGTGCCCGTCATGAAGATTTCGTCGGCCAGGTACAGAAGCTCGCGCGGCAGGTCCTGCTCGACGACTTCGATGCCGTCGGCGCGGGCCAGCTTGATGATGGTGTCGCGCGTGATGCCGCCCAGGATCGAGGCGGCGACCGGCGGCGTCAGGATCTTGCCGTTCATGATGACGAAGAGGTTTTCACCCGCGCCTTCGGAAATCAGGCCGTTGACGCCCAGGCCGATGCCTTCGACATAGCCGCGCGAACGGGCTTCCTTGCCGATCAGGTACGACGACAGGTAGTTGCCGCCGGCCTTGGCTAGCACGGGGATGGTGTTGGGGGCGGCGCGGTTCCACGACGAAATGCAGACGTCGACGCCCTTTTCCAGGCCTTCTTCGCCGAGATAGGCGCCCCAGCCGAAGGCCGCGATGGCGACGTCGACCTTGACGTTTTCGGGCTTGGGCGTCACGCCCATGCCGCATTCGCCGAGGAAGGCGATCGGACGCCAGTAGGCGCTCTTCAGGCCGTTGGCGACGATGATTTCCTTCGACGCGGCGACCAGCTGGTCGAGCGTGTAGGGCAGGGCGAAGCCGTAGATGCGCGCGGAGTCTTCCAGGCGCTTCAGGTGGTCGGCCAGGCGGAAACCCACGGGGCCGTTCGGCGTGTCATAGCAGCGGATGCCTTCGAACACCGAGGTGCCGTAGTGCAGGGCGTGCGTCATGACGTGGACCTGGGCGTTTTCCCAGGCGATGGTTTGGCCGTTGAACCAGATTTTATCAGCGAGCTTTTTCATGAATGTCAGCTTTGGAAAGTCGTGTCGGTATGGATCGTCCCTGTACTCCCATTTTCGGGCGTGACAAGGGTGGATTTCTCGGTGCCGCGCACAAGCGCGTAGAGACCGAGCCATACCGGACCGGGGCCGCGACCACGGCCCCGATGACCTTCTCCCAGTGATTTCGACGGCAGGTGTGTCATGCGCCGATCTCGTGTTTCGATTTTGCCTTGGGCGCCGCTGCCTTGCCGCCCGCGCGGGGGTCGGCGTCGAGACGCGTGATGCCGTACAGGCGATCGATCTGCAGGCCCAGGGTGTCGGTGTTACGCGACGGATCGCGCGGACGCACCGTCAGCGACAGGCCGCGCTTTTCGCCCAGGTCGTAAAGCTCCGCCGCGTCGATATGGAAGCCCCGCCGTTCGACGAGCCCTAAGACGCGCATGAGGCTGCCTTCGAGACGATCCAGCTCAATATGAATCAAGTGGTTCATCCCAGCGTTCCTCCATCATGTCCGCGTTCGAGGCGCCCGGCGGAACGAGCGGCCAGACGTTTTCACGCGGATCTATAACAACATGCAACAAGGTCGGTCCCTCGGCGGCCAGCAGGCGGTCCAGCGCCGCGTCGACCTCGTGCCGATGGGTGATACGGAAGGCGTCCAGGTTGAACGCCTTGGCGACGACGACGAAGTCGGGATTGTCCGACAGGTCGATCTCGGAATAGTTCTCTTCGTAGAAGAGCTGCTGCCACTGGCGCACCAGGCCCAGCGACGAGTTGTCGAGCAGCACGATCTTCAGCGGGATCCGGTAACGGTTGAGCGTCGCCATCTCCTGGATGTTCATCATGAAGCTGCCGTCGCCCGAAACCGTGACGACGTGCTTGTCGGGGCAGCCCAGCTTGGCGCCGAGGCCGGCCGGCAGGCCGTAGCCCATGGCGCCCGAGCCGCCCGACGTCAGGTGCGCGCGGTTGTTGGGGAATTCGCAGTGCTGGGCCACCCACATCTGGTGCTGGCCGACGTCGCAGGCGACCATGAACTTGTCACCGGCCTTTTCGGACAAGGTCTTGAGCAGGCCCGGGGCATAGATGCCCTTGCCCGGCGCATTATACCTGAAACGGTGCTCCCACTTGTCGGCCTTGCACTTCTCGACCCACTTCTGGATCGGACCGACCTTGGGGTTCAGCGCACTGAGCGCGATCTTGAAGTCACCAAGGACGGCAACGTCGGCGCGGCGCAGCTTGTTGATCTCGGCCGGGTCGATGTCGAAATGGATGATCCTGGCGTTCGGCGCGAAGGCGTTGAGCTTGCCCGTGGCGCGGTCGTCGAAACGCGCGCCGATGGCGATCAGCAGGTCGCTGTCCTGGACGGCGATATTGGCGGCGCGCGTGCCGTGCATGCCCAGCATGCCCAGCGCCAGTTCGTGCGTGGTGGGCAGGGTGCCCAGGCCCTTCAGGGTCGAGACCAGCGGAATGCCGGTGCGCGCAACCAGGTCGCGCAGTTCCTGCGAGGCATCGGCCATTTCGACGCCGCCGCCGATGTAGAAGAGCGGCTTCTTCGCCTGCTCGATCAGCTTTTCGGCGGCCCTGATCGCTGCGATGTCGGGCGCCGGCGGCGTCCACTGCGGGAAGGTGGCGGCGTGCGAAGTGGCGACGCGCGTGGAGGCGACGTCCTTCGGGATGTCGACCAGGACCGGACCGGCGCGGCCTTCCTTGGCGATGGCGAAGGCCTCGGCCAGGATCGACGGAATTTCAGCGGGATCGCGGACCAGCCACGAATGTTTGACGATCGGCAGGGTGATGCCGAGGATATCGACTTCCTGGAAGCCGTCCGTGCCCATCAGGTGCGTGCCGACCTGGCCGGTAATGCAGACCAGCGGGATCGAGTCCATATAGGCGTTGGCGATGCCGGTGATCAGATTGGTGGCGCCGGGACCCGAGGTCGCCATGCAGACGCCGACGCGCCCCGTGGCGCGGGCATAGGCGTCGGCGGCGAAGGCCGCGCCCTGTTCATGACGGACCAGGATGTGCTGCAGGCCGGACCCGGCCAGCGCATCGTAGATGGGCATGATCGCCCCGCCCGGATAGCCGAAAAGGGTCTCGACCCCAAGTGCCTTGAGGGTGGAGATGACCAGCTGTGCTCCGGTGGGTTGATTGCTCATCGTGGGCTCGAAGTAGAAAGAAAAAGAACTCTCCTCCCCATCGTCAGATGGGGAGGTGTCAGCGAAGCTGACGGAGGGGGCGAAGCTAAAGGAAGGGGCCTGAGGTGACCCCTCCACCGCTTCGTGGTGAGCGCCGCCGACGTATAGCGTCGGCAAGCGCAAGTCCCCATCTTTGATGGGGAGGAGATTTTTTACGCGTCAACGTTCTGCTTGTTTTGCAGCCAGCTCATGCGCGAACGGAGGTCCTTGCCGACCGTTTCGATCTGGTGCTCCAGGTCCTGGCGCATCAGGGCGGTATAGCGCGGACGGCCGGCCATGTTTTCCAGGATCCAGTCGCGGGCGAAGTCGCCCGACTGGATGTCGTTCAGCACTTCGCGCATGCGCTCACGGGTTTCTTCGTTGATGATGCGCGGGCCCGAGACCAGGTCGCCGTACTTGCAGGTTTCCGACACGAAGCTGTGCATCTTTTCCATGCCGCCTTCATACAGCAGGTCGACGATCAGCTTCAGTTCGTGCAGGCATTCGAAATAGGCGATTTCCGGACGGTAGCCGGCTTCGACCAGGGTTTCGAAACCCATCATGACCAGCTCGGTCGTGCCGCCGCACAGGACGGCCTGTTCGCCGAACAGGTCGGTTTCGGTTTCTTCCTTGAAGCTGGTTTCGATGACGCCGCCGACGGTGCCGCCGATGCCGCGGGCATAGCCGAGCGCCTTGCGAGCGGCCTGACCCGAAACGTCGCGCTCAACGGCGAACAGCGACGGAACGCCGCGACCGCGCTGGTATTCGCGGCGGACGAGGTCGCCCGGGCCCTTGGGCGCGACCAGGATGACATCCATGTCTGGACGCGGGTTGACGCGGCCGTAGAGGACCGAGAAGCCGTGGGCGAACAGCAGCGCCACGCCCTTGGGGGCGTAGGGCTCGATGATGTCCTTGTAGATGTCGGCGTGCGACATGTCCGGCGTCAGGATGGCGATGATGGTGGCGTCGGCGATGGCGTCCTTGATTTCGGCCGTCGTCAGGCCGTCATGGGTGGCCTTGTCGTAGCCCGAACCGCCCTTGCGCACGCCGACGATGACGTCGGCGCCCGAGTCGCGGAGGTTCTGGGCGTGGGCGCGGCCCTGGCTGCCGTAGCCGATGATGGCGATGCGTTCACCCTTCAGGCTGTCGGGCGAAACGTCGTCGTTGGTATAGATCTTCACGTGATAGTCTCCGTAGTCGAAAAGATGAAAGGGGTTGAAGCTCAGTCCGCGGCCGCGATCATGGCGGCGTAACGGTCGGCGGCGTTGAAGGTCCCCTTCTTGCGCCGCGCCCCGCGCCGGATGTCGATATCGGCCAGGATGTCGATGCGCCGGCCGGCGATATCGACGTGGATGATGTCGTCGTCATTGACGTAGGCGATCGGACCGCCGGCGGCGGCCGACGGCGCGACATTGCCGATGACGGCGCCCGACGCATTCGAACCGGTGCGGCCGTCGGTGATGACGGTGACGCGCTCGAGGCCGGCCGCGGCCAGGGCCGCCGTGACGGCGGCGACGCCGGTGTCGGCCAGTATGTCGGCATTGCGCGCGTCGTTGCGCACGATCACGATGTCGCAGTCGCGGATGCGGCCACGGGCGATGGCTTCCAGCGCGTCCCCGGCAACCGAGAAGACGCGGGCAGGGCCATCGAAAATGTCGGCCTCGAACCCGCCCAGGCGCACCACGCAGCCTTCCGGCGCGAGGGTGCCGTGGAGGATGGCAAAGCCGGAAGCGCTGGTTTGCTGGGTCGTTTGCGCGGCGTCGAAGGCGGTCAGGACGGTCATGATCAAAGCTCGGTGACGGGGTTCAGGTTCACAAAGGCCGGGTCGGGAATGAAGATGTACGAAAATATCCCGCCCGTATGAGGAGCGGGAGGATTTGATCCTCTAAAAGCGAAGGTTCAGCCCTGCGCTACCACTCCGAAAGCAAGGGGCGTACAACGCCCCCAATAAGGAGGGATACGAGGCTAATCACGACGGACGACGAGAACAGGCCGACAGCCAGAACCTTGAGGCTCCGGTCGGCTTCATTCCGCATCGCTATGGCTTTCGCCGGGGTCATGATTTGGGCTCCAGACACGGCCGGCAAACGCAATGCGCCGGTCGTTGCTGTGCATATAACCCGAGACGTAATGAAAATGCAAAGGAAAAGTTGGAAAAATTTTCCGCCATATCAAGCTATTACGGCGGCGCAGCAAAATTATTTTCCTGTTTTCGCCAAGTCTTTGAAACGGATTGCCTGAAATATTCGTTAATCGCCGGAATTAGCCGCTCACAGGCGGCGAATCCGGAAAGGTTGTGCCCTCGTTGCTTGGGAAACCATCGCCGTCCGGTGTCGACTCCGCTTGCCCTCATACGCCTCGCCTATATATAGCGGGGCGCAACGGGCCTATAATCGGCCTTCCGCTCGCTCGTTTCAATCCTCAGGTATCCGCCATGCCCACCTATCGTTCCCGCACCACCACAGCCGGCCGCAACATGGCGGGCGCCCGGGCGCTCTGGCGGGCGACCGGAATGAAGGACGCCGACTTCCAGAAGCCGATCATCGCCGTCGTCAACTCGTTCACCCAGTTCGTGCCGGGCCACGTCCACCTGAAGGACATCGGCCAGCTGGTGGCGGGCGAGATCGAAAAGGCCGGCGGCGTCGCCAAGGAATTCAACACGATCGCGGTCGATGACGGCATCGCCATGGGCCACGGCGGCATGCTCTATTCGCTGCCTTCGCGCGACCTGATCGCCGATTCGGTCGAATACATGGTCAATGCGCACTGCGCCGACGCCATGGTCTGTATCTCCAACTGCGACAAGATCACGCCCGGCATGCTGATGGCCGCCATGCGCCTCAACATCCCGGCGGTCTTCGTATCGGGCGGCCCCATGGAGGCCGGCAAGGTCGTGTGGCCGGACGAGAACGGCGTGCAAAAGACCCACTCGCTCGACCTGATCGACGCCATGATCCAGGCCGGCGACGACCGCATTTCCGACGACCAGGTCCAGGCGGTCGAGGAAGCGGCCTGCCCGACCTGCGGTTCGTGTTCGGGCATGTTCACCGCCAATTCGATGAACTGTTTGACTGAGGCTTTAGGATTGAGCCTGCCCGGCAACGGCACGACGCTGGCTACGCACTCCGACCGCGAGCGCCTGTTCCAGCAGGCCGGCAAGCTGATCGTCGACATCACGCGCCGTTACTACGAAAAGGACGACACGTCGGTCCTGCCGCGCTCGATCTGCACCAAGGCGGCGTTCGAGAACGCCATGGCGCTGGACGTGGCCATGGGCGGTTCGACCAATACGGTGCTGCACATCCTGGCGGCGGCCCAGGAGGCCGGCGTGGACTTCACCATGGCCGACATCGACCGCATCTCGCGCGTCACGCCTTGCATCTGCAAGGTCGCGCCGGCCTCGTCCGAGGTTCATATCGAGGACGTGCACCGCGCCGGCGGCATCATGGGCATCCTGGGCGAACTGTCGCGCGGCGGCCTGCTCGACCTCGACGCCAGGACCGTCCATTCGCCGACGCTCGCCCACGCGCTCAGCTACTGGGACATCCGCCAGACCAATGACGAAGAGGTTACCGAGTTCTTCAAGGCGGCGCCCGGCGGCGTACGCACGACCCAGGCCTTTTCGCAGGCGCGCCGCTGGGATGAGCTTGACCGTGACCGCGTCCACGGCGTGATCCGCTCGAAGGACAATGCCTTTACGCGCGACGGCGGCCTGGCCGTGCTCTACGGCAACATCGCGGAAAAGGGGTGCATCGTGAAGACGGCCGGGGTCGATGAATCGATCTGGCGCTTCAACGGCACGGCGCGCGTCTTCGAAAGCCAGGACGCGGCGGCTTCGGCCATCCTGACCAACAAGATCAAGGAAGGTGATGTCGTCGTCATCCGCTATGAAGGGCCCAAGGGCGGCCCGGGCATGCAGGAAATGCTCTATCCCACGACCTATCTGAAGTCGAAGGGCCTGGGCAAGGCGTGCGCGCTGCTGACCGATGGCCGTTTTTCGGGCGGCACGTCGGGCCTGTCCATCGGCCACGCCTCGCCGGAAGCGGCAGCCGGCGGCCTGATCGCGCTTGTGAAGGATGGCGATACGATCGAGATCGACATCCCGGCGCGTCGCATTCACCTCGCCATTTCAGACCAGGAAATTGCGGCCCGCCGCGCGGCAGAAGAGGCTCGCGGCAAGGCGGCCTACACGCCGCAAAACCGCAAGCGCCAGGTCTCGGCCGCGCTCAAGGCCTATGCGGCGCTGGTCACCTCGGCCGATACTGGTGCCGTTCGGGATCTGGGGCAGCTTGACAGCTAAGACGCACCAAGTCCGATTTTTAGACATTCCAAGCCCTTCCGGTGGTCCGGGAGGGCTTTTTGCCGGGCGCTATGCGGAACTGACGCGGGCTGACGAACACTGGCGGGCCATTTGGAGCCCGCCCGATGCCTGTTGTTCCCAGTCCGCCGAAGCCTGCCGTCTCGCCGTCGCCACCGCTTAACGGGGCCGCCGAGGCCTTTGCCCGGGCGGCGAAAGACCGCGCCGAGACAACGGTGGCGCTCGATGCCACCAACCGGTTGCAGGGCCTGAGGTTCGATCTGTCGAACCCGGCCACGGGCTATAGGTCGCTGCTCGGAGGGAATGCGGTCAAGGGCATAGATGGTCAGGCGCTGACAGGTCATTACCTGTCTTTGTTCGACCAGGGCTGGAAGGATATCTCGGCGAAGCTGATGCCGGGGCCGCAAGGGATGTTCGATGCGGCCGCGCTCAATATGCGCGACGACTTCGCCAAAGACCTGCTCAAGCATGAGGTCGAACAGGGCCGGGTGTGGCGGCAACAGGTGCTGGACCAGACGGTCAGCAATGCCACGAGTGCGCTGATCGCGGGGACGGACGGCAGGGATGACGACTATACCGCGAAAGCCCGGGGAGCCTTGCTAACCGACGGACTGGGGCAAGGACTGTCGGGCGAGGACCTCGACAAGCAGACCAACTTTCTCTTTGGCCGTCGCGTGGTTGAACCGGTCGTGACGGCAAGACTGGGCCGGGGCGATGTGGTGGGAGCCAAAGCCTTCTTCGATGTTCATCGCGACGGCATGGCCGGCGACGACGCCGACATCCTCGATCAGCGGCTAACGGAAGCACAGCGGTTCGCCGATACGCGGATCGCTGTCGATGGTGTGTGGAACCGGCTGGGTCCGAAGTCGTTCAACGATCCGATCGATCTGGACGGGATCGAGGACGGCCTGGTCGCGTATCATGGCGGCGATGAAGAAGCCCGCATGCGGGCGCACGACGAGGTTCTGCACCGTATTTTCGGCTTCACGCAGGCCCGTGATGAAACTCATGCCGGTTACGTCAACTTCCTTATGGGCCAGGTCAAGGACGGTGCGTCACCGGCGCAGATCGCAACCCTGCCGCAATTCCTGGCCCTGCCGAAGGACAAACAGCAGCAACTGAGCGACTGGCATCGCGAGCAACGGGCCGACAGGCTCACGTGGTTCGAGCCCGACCAGAACCTCGACCGCATGGCGCGGCAGTTTGCAGCCTATCACGACTTGGCCGGAGATGACGCGCTGAAGCCAATGTCTGTCCCGCAGGTCCAGGCGCTGGAGCCGATGCTGGGCGAGGACCTGGCCAAGCAGGCGCTGGCGAAGAAGCAGGCGGCGCCTGCGCTCGACAATTCAAGCTTCGCGCTCGTCGCCAGAACCGAGGGCATAAATCCTACGCCCGGCCCGTTGGATGTCATGACGAAGGCCAGGCTCGGTGCATTGCGTTCCCGCGTTGAGGCCGCGGTTGCCGCGGCCGAGGCCGCAAGCGGGCCGCTTTCGCCCGAGCAGCGATTGAAGATTGCACTCGATGCCGGCGCCACCACGGTCAATGGCCACCCCTTGTTCGAGTCTCCCCAGTTAGACGCCGTTCTGAACGTCAAACCAGATGCGATGAAGATGCCTGAGCCAGCCCTCAGGCTCGCAAAGCCTCATGCGCATGGCGGCTCTCACCCAGGCAACGCCGGATATCTTCCACCGGCATTCTGGCCCGGCCAGCCGGAACAGGACCACCGGATCAATTTCGATCTCGGGTCTTATCGCAAGTCGATTCTGGACAAGCTTTATCGCCCGGCACCGGGAAATGCCGGTCCGTGGAAGAAGGTGACGGTGGGCGGCAAGTCGTATTTCGAAATGAGCGACTCAGGCGGAAACCATATCTCCACCACCGCCTTCGAACCCGTCGATGAGGAGGCCCGCGCCCAGTGGGAAAAGGGCCAAGAGCGACTTCAAGACCTTATCGACAGTCCGTCAGGAGCGATAGCCTACGGTGCGGCGTACCTGGCTGGCGCCAGTCAAGAAGACCAGGATCGCGCACTGGAGTGGGGCAAAGCCGCCGGTCAGATCGTCGGTGCCGTAACTGGGATCGCCGGGGGCATCCGAAGATACACGCCGCCGTTACTCAGAAGTTCAAAGCCAATCAACGGAATTGGAGAGAATGCCGAGGGGCAAGAGGGAGACGCTGGCAATTTTCAATTTTCCCAGGTCAAACGGCCGGATTCAGGATATGTCTCCAAGGCGCGCCGGCTAGAGTATATGGGGACCACTCCTCACAAATACTCGCGTACGGGCGCGGCAGTAGTTAAGCGGATGCAATCGGAGGGTCTTATTGTCGGAGAAGGACCGTTGCTGCGTGGTAACCCGAACAATCTTCAGCTTCTAGACAAAAACGGCCAGCTAATTAAGATAGATCACACAATCGATATGAACCGCCCCGGGTTTGCCGGAGGCTCGTTGGTTTAAGTTAGGCTGCCATTTCG
>CAKZJB010000108.1 GCA_936940865.1 uncultured Asticcacaulis sp.
TGCCGTCATAGGTCCAGTTGGCAGCAAGCGCCAGGCCACCGGTCCCATTGTCGACGGTTTTGATTTTCAACCGCCCGGCGCCGTCATAGTCGTATTTCGTCACCATGCCGTTGGCGTCGGTCACGGTCTGCAGCAGGCCGCCATTGGTGAAAAACTGTGACGTCACATTGTTATCGGCGTCGATCGTCTTGGTCAGGTTGCCGTCGGCGTCATAGTCGAAGATCGTCGCCTGGTTGGTGCCGTCGAGAACCTTAACGGTCTGGCCATAGGCATTCTTCGTGGTCTTGGTGACGATCGAATTGGGATCGGTTACCGTGATTAGCCGGTCGAACAGGGTGTAGGCGTACTGCGTCAGCTGGCCGTTTCCGTCGATCACGGTATGGACGTGACCGAAACCGTCATAGGTATACTGGGTCGCGACGTTCAGTCCGTCGGTGTCCGTCTTCACCTGACCCGTGCGGTAATAGGTCCACTTTTCGACATTGTTTTGCGGATCGGTGACGGTCGATGTCCGCCCGAAGGCGTCGTACTGATAGCGGGTCTGGAGCGCCAGTCCGCCGACGTCGGCAGTCGAGGTCAAAAGCAGGCCGCGGCGGTTGTAGGTCTTGATCGTCTGGGCCGTCACACCCGCCGATTGCGGGTCGATGCGGCCGATCACGTCGCCAAAGGCGTCATAGCTGTAGCTGGTGGTTGCGCCCAGCGCATCGACGGTATCGGCCACCGCACCGGCGACGTTGTAATCGACGTGGGTATGACTGTCGGTCGCGCTGGCTGTGATCGCATTGGCCGGAATTGTACTGTCCTGCCCGCCGGTCATCGTGGCCAGGGTCGTGGCAGCGATCGCCGTGGTATAGGTGGTGACGTCGGTCCTTTCGCCAAAGGCGTCGTAGGCGTACTGCGTGACGCCGCCGGCGCCGTCGATCTGATAGGTCAGACGGCCGTCGATATCGTAATAGAACAGCGTCCTGCGGCCGTCGGCAGCGGTCTGGCTGATCAGGCGCCCTGCCGCGTCGTAGGCATAGGCGGTCTGATAGCTGGCCCACACGGCGTCGATCTGCGCCTGGGTTGGATTGCTGCCCAGGGCGGCGATCGCCGCCGATCCCCTGCCCGTCAGTTCGGCGATCTTGCGCCCCAGGTTGTCGTATTTCTCGGTGATGGTCCGCCCGTCGGCGGCGCCCGTCGCGGAGCTGGAGCTCGCCGTCGCCTGGCTGATCAGGTTGTACCGGGCGTCATAGGTGTAGGTCGTCGTCTCGACCGCCCCACCGGTCAGGGTGATCGATTTCGTCAGAACATGACCGTATTGGTCGTAAGTGTAGCTTGTGGTTTCGAGCGAGCCTGACGGCGCCGGCAGGCTGGCATAGATGGGCGGCGTGGCGATCAACGTCGCGGTGCTGATCACCTGGCCGCGCGTCACCGTGCCGACATTGCCGGCCGCGGTATAGGTGTCATAGCGGGTCGTGTTGCCTTCGCCGTCGATCTCGGCGCGCAACAGGCCCCGGCCGTCATAGACCCACCAATGATAGATATCGTCCGAAGATGCCATCGCATCCGCCTGCAGCTGAGCCAGCGTGCCGCTGGCCCAGTGCGACGAAAGGGTCTGGGTGGCATGGGCGATCGTCCGCACCTTGCGGCCGGCGGCATCGTAGACGACCTCGGTCAGGTAGCCGTCGGCATCGAGCGTCGCGGCCACCTGGTCGTCGCTGTTGTAGAAAGTGCGTGTCGTCCGATCGTTAGTAGCGTCGGCCGCCGGCAGAATGGGGCTCGACGGCGGAACGTTCGGAAACTTGGCCAGGACGGACGGCGCCAGCGGCGTCGCATAGGCCGTGGCCGCGACCAGCCGGCCGGCCGCGTCGTAGGTGTAGGCGGTGCAGAAGCCCTGCGCATCGATGTCTTCGGCCAGCCGTCCGTCGGCGTCATAGACCTTCCAGCTCCAGCGGTCGTTGGCCGTCGACGCCGGGATCACGCTGGCCAGGCTCAGCAAGGCCGTGGACACGGTCTCGGTGGCCAGGAGCGCCAGCTGCGCCGCCCCCAGCTTGGTGGCGTATTCGCCCCGGCCGATCAGCTGGCCGGTGGTATTGTAGGCATAGGCGACGATCGTGCCGTCCGCCGCCACATCGGCGACCACGTGGCCGTTCTGGTCGTAGACATGATAGGTCGACAGATTGGTCGGGTCGGTCGTGCGGATCAGGTTGCCGACGGAATCATAGGCATAGGTCGTGGTCGCCGACAAGGTGCCGTCGCTGACAACCGTGCTGACCAGTTCCCCGGCGCGGTCGTAGGTCGATGTCCTGACCGTCGTGGCGTCGGCCAGCGTCGTCGCCACCTTCAGGCCCGAAGCCGTATTGGTATAGACGGTTGTTGTTTTTTTGGTGTTGTAGTCGGTGAAGCTGATCGTGCGGCCAAGGCCGTCATACAGATAGCTTTCGGTCGCCCCCGAGCTCGACAGCTGCCGGCTGAGCAACTGCCCCGCCTGGTCGTAGACATAGGTCGTGATGCTGGCCGTGGAGCCCACGCCATTGCCGCTGCTGTCGGTCTGGCCGTAGGTCGTCACCGTATTGACCAGGCCGCGCGCGTCGTAGGTCGTGTCCGTACGCAGGGACATCGTCAGGTCGGTCGTGCCCACCCAGGTCGTCATCGCCGATACGGTCGGGGTCCCTCCGGTCGTATAGAGCGTCCCGGTGTACTGAATGACGCTCTTTTGGGTCCCGTTGGTATTGTAGACGTACTGCGTCACATCTCCGCGCGGGCTGATCGTAAAGACCAGCCGGCTGTTCGCGTCGTAGACATAGCGCGTCTGCAGCGGCGACGACGAATTGGCCGCTTCGGTCTTGGTCAGCAGCTGACTGTTGCTGTCGTAGGCATAGGTCGTCTGGTTGCCCAGGGAATCCGTCATGGATGTGCGGTTTCCATTGGCGTCGTATGCATAAACGAAGGCCGGCGCCGGCGGGGAATAGGCAACGCCGCTCAATGTTCCGGGTGTGAATGCCGCCCCGGTCATGTCCGGACTGAAGGCCGTCAGCGTGGTCTGGCCGGCCGAAGCGACCCGCATGATCGGCTGGGCAACGGACACGTCCATGGCCCCCGTACCGTCCGCCGCCGCCCAGACCCGGTAGGCGGCGTAAACCGCGCCGACCGGCGCCGTCACGAAGCCCCCGATGCGGTTGGCCGACGCCGTACCGCCCGTAAACGAGCCGCCGCCGGCCACCGACCCCGCCGTCGAGGTCGAGATAAGATTGAAGTTCGTGTCGTACCAGTTGACGCCGACCGCCACGCTCTGGGTGTGGGACGCCGCCACATAGGCGCTGGCCTCAAGCGTTTGTCCGGCGCTGACCGGCAGCGCCGTGACCGCCGCCGATGTCTGGCCAGCGATATCCATGGTCCAGCCGGATGCAGGCGTGGTCTGGGTCTGGCGGCGGTAGACGCCCGTACCGCCGTTGTTTTGGACCCACTGGCTGGTTGCGACGCTGCTGTCCTGTTTGGAGATATCGTTCCAGGTCACCGAAGGACTGGTGAACTGCGGATCCAGAAGCGCGTTGTTCGCCGGAACCGCCTGGAAGACCGGCTCGGCCACCGCAATGCTGAGAACGCCGCCACCGGTTGCCGTCGCCGACATGTCGAACGATGCATAGGCTGCGTTCGCCGGCGCCTTCAAATATCCGGTCACATAGTTGGCGCTGTTGACTCCGTTGGCAAATGATCCGCCGATCACACTGCCGTACTCGGTCGTGCCGAGGAAGTTCTGGTTGGCGTCGTACCAGTCGACGCCCACGTGAACCCCGGTCGAGTTGGCGGACGCGACGTAAGCGCTGTACTGATAGGACTGACCGGCCGTGACCTGGACCGCGAGATTGGACGGGTACGATCCCTGGCCAAGGCTCATCGTAAAGCCTGCTGCCGGAGTCGTCTGGGTCTGGCGGCGGTAGGTCTTGGCCCCGCCTTCGATATTGGCCCAGCGGATCGTCGCCACGCTGCTGTCGGACTGCCATTGGTCGATCCAGTCGACGCCGACATTGGTAAACTGCGGGTCCCACACCAGGTTGGTGGCGATCTCGACCGACGGCTGGGCCACGGCGACATTCAGAACGCCCGAACCGCTGGCCGTTGCCTGCACCATCAGCTCGACGAAGGCCGCGCCGGCAATCGCCGTCGCAAACCCCCGCCCCCGGTTTGCATTGGCCACGCCGTTCGCGTCGAAGACGCCGCCGGTCGCAATGGGAGATACCAGGGTCGTACCCAGCACATTGCCGCTCGCATCCAGCCATTTGGCGTAAAGCTTGAGCTGGCTGGCCCCAGAACTCGCCACGGAGGCGCTCATCTTGACCGTCTGTCCCGGGACCACGGCCGTAAGGGCCGATCCCGACTGGCCGAGGGTCATCGTCCAGCCCGCCGAAGGCGTCGTCGTCGACTGGCGGCGATAGACATTGATCCCGCCATCGATTTCGGTCGTCTGGGTCGTCGCGACCGCGGACGAACTCTTTGCCAGATCGCCCCAGGTCAAGGCAATGTTGCCGAAGTTCGGGTCGCGAACGCCCAGCGTATTCCCCGACAGATAGGCGGCGCCGACCATGTCGGCCGTGAACGGGGTCAATGCCGTCTGCCCAGTTGTCGCCGGCCGCAGAATGGGCTGGCCGACGGCGACGTTCATCGGGCCGCTGCCGTTTGCCGTCGCCGCCACCCGGAATGTCGCGTAGGCTGCCCCCGCCGGCGCGGTTACGAAGCCCCCGATGCGATTGGTGCCCGCCGTCCCGCCCATGCTGAAGCTGCCGCCGCTGGCGACCGTGGCGGCGACAGACGACCCCAGCGAGTTGAAGTTGGCGTCGTACCAATTGACGTCGACATCGACGTGCGAGGTATTGATGCCCGTCACATAGGCGCTTGCCTCGATCCTCTGGTTCGCGGTTACCGGCATCGCCGTCAGCGCGCTTTGCGTCTGGCCCGCGACGTCCATGACCCAGCCGGATGCCGGTGTCCCCTGCGTCTGCCGGCGATAGACTCGCACGCCGCCGTCGTTTTCGACGACCTGCGTCGTGGTCACGCTGGTATTGATTTGCCACAGGTCGTTCCAGGCGACGGCCGGGTTGGTGAACAGCGGATCGAGCAGCGCGTTGTTGGCGGGGACGGCCTGCAAGAC
The DNA here is from genome assembly GCA_936940865.1 of uncultured Asticcacaulis sp. Taxonomy (GTDB): domain Bacteria; phylum Pseudomonadota; class Alphaproteobacteria; order Caulobacterales; family Caulobacteraceae; genus Asticcacaulis. Next base: position 5,132 of record CAKZJB010000108.1, read on the forward strand.
CGGTTCCGCCACCGAGATGCTGAACGGCCCGAGACCGTTGGCCGTGGCCGACATGTCGAAAGACGCATAGGCCGCACCCGTGGGCGCCGTGATGTAGCCGGTGACGAAGTTGGCGCTGCTCAGCCCGTTGGCGAATGAACCGCCGGTCACGTTGCCGAATTCCGACGTTCCGAGGAAGTTGTGGCTGGAATCGTACCAGTCGACGCCAACGTGGACGCCGTTGGAATTGGCCGTGGCGACATAGGCGCTGTATTGATAGGTCGAGCCCGCCGTGAC
>CAKZJB010000109.1 GCA_936940865.1 uncultured Asticcacaulis sp.
TTATAGGCCTCGCCGGCCAGCCTGACGGCCTCGGCCTTGTCGCCCTGGCTTTGCGCCAGCTGCATCAGGCCCCTGAGGCCGGCCAGCTTGAGCTCGGGCACGTTCAGCATGGCTGTGTAGGCGGCGCGGGTGGCGGTGGCGTCGCCCGACGTCTCGGCGGCCATGGCGGTGAGCACGCGCACCAGCAGGACATTGTCGCTGAGATCGAGTGCCTTGGCGGCGTTGCGGCGCGCCTCGGCGCCGTCGCCGGCGGCGACCGCCAGGAAGCCGCGCGTCAGGACCTCTTCACCCTGGCGGCGGCGCGCTTCGGCGCGGGCACGCTCGGCGCGCTGGGGCGAACGTGAAAGCCAGAGCGCCAGGTTCCAGAAGCAGACGGCGCACAGGGCCAGGAAGCCGAGAATGCAGACGGCCGCGGCGGCGCTGGTGTCGACACGATAGTTGAGCCAGATCAGGCTGGCCTGGCCGGCATCGCCTATCAGGCCGATGCCGACGGCGATCAGGATGGTGATGCCGAGCAGGATGAGGAGGGTGCGGATCATGGCTGCACTCCCGCGGGAGCGGCGGTCGCCTGGGTGCCGTCATTGGCCTGGACCAGCCGCTGCAATGCGACCTGGGTCAGGCGGCGCGTCAGGGCGTCGACGCGGGCGCGGGCCTGGGCCTTTTCCAGCCACGGCCTGAGCGCCGTCTTGGCCGACGGCGTCAGCGCGTCGAGGTCGGTCAGGGCGGCGTCGAGATTGCCGTTTTTCAGCTGGACCTCGGCGCATTCCAGGGCGCCCTGGATGCCCTTGCACCCCTGCTTGTCGATGCGGCGGACCGAGATGAACGAGCCCAGCGCATGGCGCGCGCGGTTGAACAGGCTGTCCTTGTCGGTGTCCGCCTTGGAGGCGATATTGGCCTTCATGGCGGCCTGTGGGAAGTCGAGCGCCAGCTGGACTTCGGACGGCACGCCGTGGTCTGCGACGGCGCGCAGGGGCGCGGTCAGCGCCGGATCGTCGAAGGCGGGCTCCACGGCCGCCAGTTCGGCCAGGAAGGGCTCTGAGGTATGGGCCTTCTCTTCAAGAACCGTGGCGGCATAGGCGGTAGCGGCCGCGCGCGCCAGGGCGCGCTGGTTGGTTTCCAGCCGGTCCAGCCGCGCCGACAACTGGGCGATGGCGGCGGCATCGGCGGAATAGACCGGCGCGGCCGGGGCGACGGCGCCGGGCGCCGCTACGGGGGCCTGGGCTTGCCCGGGAACCTGGCCGGGAATGGCCAACTGGCCCTGGAGGCGCTGGATCTGGTTTTGCAACTGGGCGATCTGGGCGTCCTTGTCGGTGACCGGGGCGCTGGCGGCTGGGGGCTCGGCGGCGGGCGCCCGGAAGTGCTGAACGAGGTTCCAGGCCAGCAGGGCCAGTCCGATGGCGACGATGGCGATGGCGGGCATGCCGATGAACAGGAAGCGGCGCATGGACCGCTCCAGTTCCCGCCGCGTGGCCGTGTCTTCGGCCGTGTTCGCGCCCTGGGGCTCATAGTCGGTCGCGGTGTTCAGACCGTCGGTCATCTCGTCATCTCCGGACGCTTATTGACCCGCGCCCGCCCCTAATAAGTTCAGCATGGCCGTCTCGGCCGGTTCGGGCGCGATGCGCCGTCTGACCCCGTCGGACAGCGCTCCGGCCGCACCGGCAAAGCCCTGCCATGCGCCTTCAGACATACAGATAAACCACGGATTGGTGAACGCAAATTTGCCGTGAGCCGTCAGATATCGGGCGACTTCGCGTCCGCCGCGCGCCGAATGGATCAGCACATGGGTGATGCGATCGAGATCGGCGCCGGACAGGCCGGGATTGGCGGCCACGGTGTCGTAGACAGGCACTTGCGTCACGCGGAAGCCTTCGGCCCACAGCCAGGCGGTCAGGGGCGCGGCCGGATGTTTCGCAGACGCGTAGAGATAACGAAGATCGCGCGGCGCCTTTGCCTTCATCAGTTCGAACAGCGTCTCGACATCGCCTTCGGCCGAAACGATGGCGTCGAAACCCGCTTCGCGCGCCGCGTCGGCGGTGGCGTCGCCGACGCACCAGGCCGGGGCGTCGCGGCGATCGCTCAGGCCGGCAAAGGCTTTGACACCGTTGCGGCTGGTGAAGATGACGGCGTCCAACGGCGGGTCCGGCTGGACATCGAGCGCCTCGACGGCCAGCACGGGGGCGACGATCGCCTTGTGGCCCATGGCCTCGACGGCGCGCGCGGTCCTGTCCGCACCGTCAGCGGTCCTTGTAATCCAGACCGTAAAAGGCTCAGACAAGGATCAGGTCCGGCCCGGCCTCGGCCTTGATCTCAAGACCCAGGCGCAGGCCCAGTTCGCGCGCCGTATCGGGCGTCGCGGCATCGATCGTCTCGCGGCGCTGCCAGCGCTTGCGCCCGTCGGACGACAGGGCCTCGACGAACAGGGAAAGCGCGCCGTCCTGAACGGTGGCATAGGCGCCGACGGCGGTGCGGCAAGACGCCTCGAGCGCTTCGAGCGCACCGCGTTCGGCCCGGATGCGGAGGTAGGTTTCCTCGTGATGAACACGCTTGATCCAGTCCTGGTCGAGATCGGCGGTGCGGCACTGGATGGCCAGGGCGCCCTGGCCCGGCGCCGAGGCAAACCGGTCCGGATCGATAAACGACCGGATCTCGTGGTCCAGCCCCAGCCGGTTCAGGCCGGCCGCCGCCAGCAAAAGAGCATCGCATTCGCCGGCCTTGAGCTTGTTTATGCGGGTATCGACATTGCCGCGGATCATGACGACCTCCAGGTCGGGCCTCTGCGCCAGGGCCTGGGCCTGGCGGCGTAAGGATGCCGTGCCCAGACGCGCGCCCGGCGGCAGGTCGGCGACGGTCGCATAGCGTTGGCTCAGGAATGCATCGCGGGGATCCTCGCGCACCGGAAAGGCGCACAGGGTAAGGCCTGGAATGTCGAAGGCCGGCACGTCCTTAAGCGAATGGACGGCGACATCGATCTCGCCGGTCAGCAAAGCCTCCTCGATTTCCTTGGTGAAGAGCTGCTTGCCCCCGGCTTCGATCAGGCGGCGGTCCTGGATGCGGTCGCCGGTGGTGGTGATCACCTTCAGCGGCGCGATCTCGTCGGCGCGCGCCGGGTCCTTGCCCAGCGCCGCCACTATGCCCCGCTGCACCCAGCCGCACTGCGTCAGGGCCAGTTTGGAGCCGCGGGTGCCGATGATCAGATCTGCCGTCATGTCTTTTGTCCTCACGCCCTCCCTACGGCAATCGAGGGACGCTAAGCAACGGAAAAGACGTCACACCGGCGGCGCGTCGCCTTCGGAGTCGTGGGGCCTGTGGTGACGCCTCAGAGTACGCCGCCGCCGTCTTTCGTCTTCACGTTGCTTTTCACGGGCCTTCAAGCCGCTGCGTACGATCAGGAAAAGGGCGACGGCTGCGCCGGCGACGCAGGCGATGGCGGTGATGACAGCCGTCATCGGGGCGCCGGACGGCGTCTTGTCCGGGGTAGCCTCGGCCGAGGCGGTATCGTCTCCCGGCAGTCCGTTGAGATGGCCGTCCAATTGGGCGGCCATGGCGCTGAGCGAAGTGTCGAAGGCAGCCTCTTCGACCGCCACGCTCATTTCCTGGTTCGTCACCGCCGTGGTGTCGACGGGAGGCGAGGCGGCCGGGGACGTGGTGGCCGGTGATGTGGCGGGAGGATCGACCGCCGCAGTCTGGCCCGTGGCCATAGCCGCGCCGCCGGCGCCGCTCACCAGAACGACGGCGCATGTCATGATCAGGATCGGCCGCATATTCGCCCTCTCGCCAGGTTATCCGGCCGCGCGACTGTCCGCCCGGGCCGCGGCAACAGTGTGACCCTTTGTTTCGGGCATGACATGGAAACCGGGGGCTGCGGGGGGTTTCGCGGCGGGCGCTCAGGCCCTATAGAGGGCCTGATGTCAAAGCCGCTTACAATTCTTGGAATCGAATCGTCGTGCGACGAAACCGCTGTCGCCGTGGTGCGACGCGACGAAGCCGGCCGGGTCGAGGTCCTGTCGAGCCTGATTCATTCCCAGGTCGTCAAGCATGCCGAATTCGGCGGCGTGGTGCCTGAAATCGCCGCGCGCAGTCATGTGGAAACGATCGATGCCCTCGCCTTCGAAGCCTTGAAGGCCGCGGGCGACGTAACGCTCGATGCCGTGGCGGCGACCGCCGGGCCGGGCCTGATCGGCGGCGTCATGGTGGGGCTGTCCTTCGCTAAGGGCTATGCCCTGGCGCGCGACCTGCCGCTGGTGCCGGTCAACCACCTCGAAGGCCACGCCCTGTCGGCCAAACTGACGGAAAAGGTTGAGTTTCCCTTCCTGCTGCTGCTGGTCTCGGGCGGGCACTGCCAGCTGTTGATCGTGCGTGGCGTCGGCGATTATGAACGCCTGGGCACGACGATCGACGATGCGGCGGGCGAAGCCTTCGACAAGATCGCCAAGGTACTGGGCCTGGGTTATCCCGGCGGGCCAGCGCTGGAAGCCTGTGCCCGCGATGGCGATGCCAGCCGCTTCGAACTGCCGCGCGCGCTGCTCGGCCGCAAGGACTGCGCCTTTTCGTTCTCGGGCCTGAAGACGGCGGCGGCCAAAATCGCCCACGAACAGGTGAAGACCGAACAGGATCGCGCCGACCTGTGCGCTGCCGTGCAGGCCGCGATCACGCGCCAGCTGGTCGAACGCACGGGCCGCGCCATGATGCTTTTCCGGGAACAAAATACCGTGAAGACCCCTGATTTCGTGGTTGCCGGCGGGGTGGCGGCCAACACGGCTGTCCGCACGGCTTTGACGGACCTGTCCGCCCGCCACGGTTTTACCTTCGTGGCGCCGCCGCTCAAATACTGCACGGACAATGCCGCCATGATCGCGCTGGCCGGGCTTGAACATTTCGCCGCCATGGGCAACATGCCGCGCGACATAGCGACCGACATCAGGACCGGTATGGCGGCGCTGGCGCGTCCGCGCTGGCCCCTCGATGAACACAGCGCACAAAACGCGCCGGTCTATAAAACGCAGGGACGTAAAGGGGCCAAGGCATGACAGAGGTTTACCGCCAGGTGGGGGTGATCGGCGCGGGCGCGTGGGGAACGGCGCTGGCCCAGGCGGCGACGTTCGCCGGCCGTTCGGTGCTGATCCAGGCACGCGAGCCCGAGGTGGTCGACAGCATCAATACGACCCACGAAAACACCCTCTATCTCAAGGGGGTCAAGCTGTCGCCCAAGATCCACGCCACGGCCGAGATGGCCGACCTGGCGCACTGCGACCTGATCCTGGCGGTGCCGCCGGCCCAGCACATGCGCGCCACGCTGACGGCGTTCGCGCCCCATGTGCGTGGCGGCGTGCCGATCGTGCTTTGCTCAAAGGGGGTCGAACGCGGTACCGATGCGCTGATGACCGAGGTGCTGAACGACGTCGTGCCGGACGCGATTGCCGCCGTGCTGGCCGGGCCGAATTTCGCGCGCGAAGTCGCCGAGGGCAAGCCTTCGGCGGTGACCATCGCATGCGCTGACGACAAGACCGGCGCGCGCATCGCGGCGACCCTGGCCGGGCCCAGCTTCCGGCCTTACCTGTCGCCCGACCTGATCGGCGCCGAGGCCGGCGGGGCGATCAAGAACGTCATCGCCATCGCGTGCGGGATAGCGGAAGGCAAGGGGCTGGGGCGCAATGCCCACGCCGCGCTGATCACCCGCGGTTTTGCTGAAATGACGCGTCTGGCCATGGCTTTGGGGGCGAAGTTCGAAACCATGTCGGGCCTGTGCGGCATGGGCGACCTTGTGCTGACCTGCTCGTCGCCGCAGTCGCGCAACATGTCGGTGGGGCTGGCCCTGGGGCAGGGCCTGACGCTGGCCCAGGCGCTGGAAGGCAAGGTGTCGGTGGCCGAAGGCGTCGAATCGGCGCCGGCCGTGGTCGAACTGGGCAAGCGTTTCGGCGTCGAATTGCCGCTGTGCAACGCCGTCCATGCTGTCCTGACCGGCAGGATCGACGTCGACACCGCCGTCGGCATGCTGATGTCGCGGCCGCTGAAGGTCGAGCGGGCGTAAGCCGGCTCTTGTATCTTCGCCCGTTTACGGCCTAACCTGCTCGAAAAACAGGGAGTGGCGTAGCGTGAAACGGATACTTTTAAGCGGCGCCTGTGCGGCGCTGGCCTTGCTGACGCATTCCGCACATGCCGAAGACGCCCCGCCGACGCCGTTTATCGTCGTCGACCAGTTCGGCTACCTGCCCGACGCGCAAAAGGTCGCCGTAGTGCGCGATCCCGAAGTCGGCTTCGACAGCGACTGGCGCTTTACCCCCGGCAAGACCTATCAGGTCGTCGATGTCCGCACCCAGGCCGTGGTGTTCAGCGGCACGCCGGTCATGTGGAACGACGGCGCGGTCGATCCGTCGTCGGGCGACCACGCCTGGCGTTTCGATTTCAGCGCGGTGACGGCGCCTGGCCGTTACGTCGTCCGCGACGCCGACGCCAAATACGATTCAGCGCCGTTCGATATTGCCGGGAATGTCTATAAACCGGTCCTGATCCAGGCGGTGCGCTTCTTCTATTACCAGCGCGCGGGCTTTGGCAAGGACGCCAAATTTGCGGGTGAAGGCTGGGCGGACGGCGCCAGCCATATGCGCCCCGGCCAGGATACCGAGGCGCGGCTGTATAGCCGGAAGGGCGACAAAAGCACGGCGCGCGACGTCCACGGCGGCTGGTACGACGCGGGCGACTTCAACAAGTACACCAGCTGGACGGCGCGCTACGTCATTACGCTCCTCAACGCCTACGACGAAAACCCCGGCGCCTTTACCGACGACTTCAACATCCCGGAATCAGGCAACGGCGTCCCCGACCTGCTCGACGAGGTGAAGTGGGGCACCGACTGGCTTGTCCGCATGCAGAACGACGATGGCTCGCTGCTGTCGGTGGTCGGCCTGGCCTCGGGTTCGCCGCCGTCCTCGGCGACCGGCCCAAGCGACTATGGTCCCGCCAACACGCTGGCGACGCTGAACGGGGCGGGCGCGTTTGCGCGCGCGGCGAAGATCTACGGCGCCGATCCGCGCTTCGCCACGTTTGCCGCCGGCCTGCGGGCGCGGGCATTGAAGGCGTGGGCATGGGCCGACGCCCACCCGGCCGTCACCTTCTACAACAATGACGCCCGTGACCATTCCGAAGGCCTGGCCGCCGGCCAGCAGGAGGGCGACGATCATGACCGGCAGATGGCCAAAATCCAGGCAGCGATCTACCTGTTCGACCTGACGGGAGAGGCGACGTATCGCGACTACGTCGATGCCCACTATCGCGAGGCCGGCCTCTTCGCAAACCATGCCAATATCGACTTTCACTATGAGCAAAACGCGCCGCTGCTGTTTTATGCGGGGATGAAGAGCGCAACACCCGCCGTCGCGGCCGATATCCGCCGCGCCTTCGCCGACGGCTTCGAAAACGACGGCTGGCAGTCGATTGCCAAAGACCCTTACGGCGCCTGGATCGGCGCCTATACCTGGGGCTCGAGCGCGGTGAAGTCCTATCACGGCAATATCTTCGCCGACGAGGCGCGCCTTGGCCTGGGGGCGCATGCCGGGGCCGACGGCATGAATGCGGCGGCGGGCTATATCCACTACCTCCACGGCGTCAATCCGCTGGGCAAGGTCTATCTGTCGAACATGAAGGCGTTCGGCGCCACCAACTCGGTCGACCGCTTCTATCACACCTGGTACGCCCACGGCAGCAGCCTGTGGGACAGCGTCTCCCAATCGAAATACGGCCCGCCGCCCGGCTATCTGGTTGGCGGCGCCAACCCGTCCTACAGCTGGGACAAGCGGTGTCCGGAGGTCAATACGGGCTGCGGCCGCGCCATGCCGACGCCGCCCTACGGCCAACCGGCGCAGAAAAGCTATGCCGACTTCAACGACGGCTGGCCGCTCAATTCGTGGGAAGTCACAGAGCCATCGGGCGCCTACCAGACGGCCTATATCCGGCTGCTGTCGCGGTTTGTGAAGTAACCTCCTTGCCAACGGCGATTATTCGCCGTCGAACTTTTTAAGGTCGTCGATCAGGCCCTTGACCGAGGCGGCGATCAGTTCCTTGCCGTGCTCGATTGTCGCCAGGCTCGAGTCCGAGCCGATGCGGCCGTCGGGGAAGCGGAAGCGATAGTCGAGCGCATCGCGGATCGGACCGTTCGGCGCGATCTGAGGCTCCATCGTGGCCGACTTCACATGGTCGGGATAGGCGGCGAAGGTGACGGCGATCTCCGACGGCGTGGCGTGGCTGCCGTGGCCGTTGGGATAGAGTTTCGCCGCCAGTCGGCTGATGCCCGGCAGATCCCACCAGTTCTTGAGCTTGAGGATGAACGGGCAGGGTTCGGCCGCGTAGGAATAGGACGAATAGATCTGCGAAAACGCCGCTTCGATCGTGGCGACATTGCCGCCATGGCCGTTGAGGAAATAGATGCGGTCGAAGCCATGGCGCGACAGCGAGCGCACCCAGTCCTCGATCGCCGCCATGAAGGTCGACGGCCTGAGCGAAATGGTGCCGGAAAAGCCCAAATGATGCTGCGCCATGCCGATATTGAAGGTGGGTGCCACCAGGATATCGGCCTCCTTCTCGGCGGCGTGCGCGATGATTTCCGGGCACAGCCAATCGGTGCCCAGAAGGCCCATGGGGCCGTGCTGCTCGTTCGAGCCGATGGGGATGACGACTGTGCGGGATTGTTTAAGGCGCGCGTCGATTTCGGGCCAGGTGGACAGGTGCAGCAGCATCGCAGACTCCGCGGAAATTTCGTTGCAAAAAACACAAACCCCGCGGCCGGGCAAGCCGGGATCGCAAAACGCGACAGGTGCAGCAAAAAGCCGCGGATCCGTGGCGATTTTTCGCACTGGTCCTATCGACTTGGGCCGGGGCATTCCGTAAGGTCCGGCGCAAAAATACCCCGCCGGCCATGCCGCATACGCGCCGCGGGACATCAGGAGAGACCGCGTGTCCGATCAAGCCCACGATAGCCTTTTTCCCGTTCCCGCGGATTTCATCCGCCCCGGTACCCTGACGGCCGAGGGCCTGCAGGCGCAGCATGACCTGTTCGCGCGCGATCCGGACGCGCACTGGACGAACCTCGGCAAGGCGCTCGACTGGATGACGCCCTTCACCAAGGTCAAGGACGTCAGCTACAACCGAGAAGACTTCCGCATCCGCTGGTATTACGACGGCGTGCTCAACGTCTCGGCCAATTGCATCGACCGCCATCTGGCGACGCGCGGCGACCAGGTGGCGCTGATCTTCGAAGGCGACGATCCCAACGTCTCGTATACGGTGACCTACAAGCAGCTCAGCGTAGAGGTCAACAAGCGCGCCAACCTGCTCAAGGCCTATGGTGTCAAGAAGGGCGACCGCGTCACCATCTACCTGCCGATGGTGCCGGAAGCCGCCTATTTCATGCTGGCCTGCACGCGCATCGGCGCGGTCCACAGCGTCGTCTTCGGCGGTTTCTCGCCCGACAGCATCGCCGGCCGCATCCTCGACTGCCAGTCGGATATCGTCGTCACCGCCAACGAAGGCCTGCGCGGCGGCAAGACCGTTCCGCTGAAGGCCAATGTCGACCTGGCCCTGCTGCAGTGCCCGAACGTGCGCACCGTGCTGGTGGTCGAGCACACCCAGGCGCATTACCTGACGCATAACGGCCGTGACGTCAGCGTGCCGGAAGCGCTGAAAGGCATGTCCGATGTCTGCGCGCCAGAGCCGATGAACGCCGAAGACCCGCTTTTCATCCTCTATACCTCGGGCTCGACCGGCAAACCCAAGGGCGTGCTGCACACGACGGGCGGTTACCTCGCCTGGGCGGCCTATACGCACAAGACGGTGTTCGACTATCAGGACGGCGACGTCTACTGGTGCACGGCCGATATCGGCTGGGTCACGGGCCATTCCTACGTCGTCTACGGGCCGCTGGCCAACGGCGCGACCTCGCTGATGTTCGAAGGCGTGCCCAGCTATCCCGACAACAGCCGTTTCTGGGCCGTCGTCGACAAGCACAAGGTCAGCATCTTCTATACCGCGCCGACGGCTATCCGCGCCCTGATGCGTGACGGCGAGGCGCCGGTGAAGAAGTATTCGCGCGCGTCTTTGCGCCTGCTCGGCACGGTCGGTGAGCCGATCAATCCGGAAGCCTGGCTGTGGTATCATCGCGTCGTGGGTGACAGCCGCTGCCCGATCGTCGACACCTGGTGGCAGACCGAAACCGGCGGCCACCTGATCACGCCGGTGCCGGGCGCTACGCCGCTGAAGCCGGGTTCGGCCACCAAGCCCCTGCCGGGCATCGTGCCCAGCCTGGTCGACGCCAACGGCGTCGAACTCCATGGTGCCACGGAGGGCAACCTGTGCATCAACGACTCCTGGCCCGGCCAGATGCGCACGGTCTTCGGCGACCACCAGCGTTTCCTCGAAACCTACTTCTCGACCTATCCCGGCAAGTATTTCACCGGCGACGGCTGCCGCCGTGACGAAGACGGCTACTACTGGATCACCGGCCGCGTCGACGACGTGCTCAACGTCTCCGGCCACCGTATCGGTACGGCCGAGGTCGAAAGCGCCCTTGTGGCGCACTCGTCCGTCGCCGAAGCTGCCGTCGTCGGCTATCCGCATGATATCAAGGGCCAGGGCATCTGGTGCTATGTCACGCTCACGGCCGGTGTGACGGGCACTGACGCGCTCAAGGTCGAGTTGCGCAATTTCGTCCGCCAGGAAATCGGCCCGATCGCCTCGCCCGATGTCATCCAGTGGGCGCCGGGCCTGCCCAAGACCCGTTCGGGCAAGATCATGCGCCGAATCCTGCGCAAGATCGCCGAAGGCGCGCCGGACCAGCTTGGCGACATCTCGACCCTGGCCGACCCGTCGGTCGTGGCCGACCTGATCGAAGGCGCCAAAGGGCTTAACTGACCTTTTACCGGGTCTTCGGGCTTAGGCATTTCATTCTTACCCGTCACGGCACACGATGGTCCTTCTGTAAAAAGGAGGACCGTCATGCCCGACCCATTGCAGAAGAACCGCGTGAAGGATTCGCGCGCCGCCGATCCGAGCACGCCGGATACAGGCATTGCCGATGCCGCCGACCCGTCTTTGGGCGCCAGCGAAGAGGCCGATGGCGAAGCCGCCGCCGCTGTCTTTGGCGGAACCCGCAACGACCCTTTGAGTCAGACGGGGACTTATGAAGGCAAGAAGGTCTTCCGGCCGAACGAGCTTAACCAGGCCGGCGAGGACAAGGAATATTTCCATCCCGACGACCATCATCGCTTCCGCGTACCCAACGATGCGCAGCACCATGTGCTGAAACCGGACGTCACCCTGACGCCGGGTGAGAAACCGGCGGTCGAGGTCAAGCCGAGGACGTGATACACCTGCGTTCATGCTCAACCCATCCTCGCCTTTGGCGCAATTGATGAACGCCCGGGTTCGTCCCGGCCTGATCGAATGGATCGGCGTCCGACCGGAACGGCGGGCGCCGATGCGCGTTATGGAGACGGCGGTGCTCGACCCTGTCCGGGGATTGGCCGGCGACCGCTATACGGGGAAGAACTGCACCCGGCATGTCACGCTGATCGGCAAGGCGGACCTGATCGCCATTGCCGACTTTCTCGGGCTTTCGGAGGTGCCGCCTGATCTGCTTCGGCGGAACATCGTGGTGTCGGGCGTGAACCTGCTGGCGCTCAAGGACAAGAGATTCCGGCTTGGCGATGCGCTGCTGGAAATGACGGGCGAATGCCATCCGTGTTCGCGCATGGAAGAGATCTTCGGCGAAGGCGGTTACAATGCCGTGCGCGGTCACGGCGGCATCACGGCGCGCGTTCTCCAGGGCGGCAGCCTGCGCCTCGGCGACCGGCTGGACGTCGTTGCGGTATAGACAGCCTACGGGGGGCACTGCGTATAATATCCCAATGGAGCGCAGGAGGCAGCGATGAAACACAAGCCTGTATGGATAGTATTTGCTCTCGGCCTGATGGCGGTGACGGCAGGAACGGCCCAGGCCCAACGGGCGTTCATGCAAAAGCGCCTGGAAGCCAAGAACGCTGAAGAAGGCCGTCCGATCGACCTCCAGGCCATCCAGCCCGGCGCGCGCAAGCTGACCGAGTCTTATGGCGGCGACACGCGCCAGGCCATCGACATCTATATTCCCCCTCACGCGCAGAATGCCCCGGTTCTGGTCATGGTGCATGGCGGCGCCTGGATGGTCGGCGACAAGGCCAATACCGGCTCGGTCGAGAACAAGCTGAAACACTGGCTGCCCAAGGGCTTTGTCGTGGTCAGCGTCAACTATCGCATGCTGCCCGACATCATGGCCTGTGAGCAGGCCGAGGACGTGGCCCATGCGCTGGTCTATGTCCAGGACCACGCGGCGGGCTGGGGCGGCGATGCCGGAAAGCTGATCCTGATGGGGCATTCGGCCGGCGCTCACATCGTTGCATTGATCTCGTCGGCGCCGGACATGGTGGGCCGGCCGTGGGCGGGCACGGTGGTGCTCGATTCCGCCGTCATGAACGTGCCGGCGGTCATGCAGCGGCGTCATCTCGGTTTTTACGACAAGGCCTTCGGGGCAGACCCGGCCTATTGGCGCAAGGCGTCGCCGATCGATCGCTGGACGCCCCAGGCGATCCCGATGATGCTGGTCTGCTCATCCAAACGCCCCGATCATCCGTGTGATGCCGCCAACGCCTTCCACGACAAGGCGGCAAAGGCGGGGAAACCGATGCCGGTCTTTCCGCGCGACCTGACACACGAAGAGATCAACCGGACGCTGGGCCTGCCCGGCGACTATACCGATGCGGTCGACGCCTTTATCGGTCAGCGTCTCGGCAATTAGGCGGCGATACGGCTCATCTGGCGGTCCATCTCGCCGCGGCGAACGGCGCCGTACCATGCCCACAACAGGTGCGCGGCGATCGAGCGATAGGGCGACCAGCTGAGCGCGCGTTCGGCGCAGTAGGCCTCGTTCGGGCGCTCTTCCAGCCCATCGAGCCAGGCCACCGCTTCGCGCAAGGCGACGTCGCCGACCGGGAACAGATCGAGCCGGCCTTCGGAGAACATCAGGTAGACCTCGGCCGTCCACCGCCCTATGCCCTTGAGACCGATCAGGGCTTTCGCCGCCTCCTCGGTTTCGAGCGCGGCGATGGCGTCGGCGTCGATGGCGCCCGTATGGAACGCCTCGGCCAGCGCCCGGGCATAGCTTATTTTCGGCCGCGACAGGCCGTAGCCGCGCATGGCGTCGTCATCGTGGTTGAGCAGGGCCTGGGGGCTGACGTCGCCGAGGCCGGCGTGCAGGCGGGCAATAATGGTATCGGCCGCCTTGACCGACAGCTGCTGCTCGACGATCAGGCCGAGCAGGGCCGGAAAGCCGCCAGGACGTTTTCGGTAGGTGATATGGCCGAAATGCGTGGTCAGGGGGGCCAGTTTCGGATCGGCTGCCGCCAGGGCGGAAAGGTGTGCGGGATCGAGGGGTGTCATGCCGTCAATATAGGAAGCTGCTGACGAAAAAGCGGCAGCAGGCCTGAATAGGGGGACGCGCCGACGAAAACGCTCCGAATCTTGCGATGAAGATTTTTGCTTTGCTCGTGGCTAAGACTTGATGCAACCGACCTGGGCCACCCGGTATTCGCGGCGCAGGGTATCGGCGACGATGCCGTAATTGCGCTTGGTTACCGTGACTTCGCTTTCGAAGTCGGGCCGGCGGTCGGGCAGGTTGCCGAGCGCGAAGAGCGTTGCCGGAACCGAGGTATAGATGCGGCCGCGGCGCGGCGCTTCGCGGATGACGATGCCGACGGCGCGCGAATTGTCGTCGATGACCGGCGCGCCGCGTAAAGAATTGAGGTCGCCCTTGATGTCGACGGTGCGGCCGGCCTGGGCCCAGGCCAGGACCACTTCGTTATGGCCGCCGCGCTTGCGCTTTTCCAGGACGGTGGTGCCGATGAGGCGTGCCGTGGCCTCGCCGGGATTACCGCCCGGAAAACCCGGCATGAAGCCGCGAATACCCGGCTTGATCGTCCTGGGATCGGCCAGCGGCAACGGCTTGCCCGCGCCGTCGGTCATGCCGATGACGTAGTTGTCGATGCCCTTCACCTCGCGCACCTTGAACGGCACGCCAAGATTGCCGCCGATATTGAGGAAGGGGTGGGTGCAGCCCTGGACGGCATCGCGCGACACGATCCACTCGCCGACCTGGGAGACCGAGAAGGCTGTGCCTGTCATGACCTTCTGGTCGTCGACCGGCAGGTTGATGATCGACGAGGCCGAAAACGGCGTGAAGTTGGCGAACAGGGCCATTTCACCGACGCCCGGCTGCGGCGGGGCCGGCGGCGCATCCGAGGTTTCATGCCAGTTCGTGGTCACCACCACGATCCCGGTGACGGCCGCCAGATAAAGGAGCCAGTCGAGTTTCATGGGACCTACTGCACCGTGGCGGCGAGCAGAAGGGCGGCGGCCAGCTTGGCGGCCACCAGAAGCACGGCGGCGGACACTTCGCCTTCGCTCATGCGCGCCGGCAGGCCGGCCAGCAGGAAGTCGACGATGCGGAAGATGAGAAGCTGCAGGATCAGCGTCGCGCCGCCCCACAGGACGATTTCGGCGAGCGAGGTCGAGGCGACGATCGAGGCGGCCAGCGGAATGGCCAGGCCGATGATGACGCCGCCATAGCCCACGGCCGCAGCCGAATTGCCGTCGCGGATCTGGCGAATTTCCTTGTACGGTGTCAGCACGGAATAGATGGTCGCGCCGATCATCAGCATCAGCAGGGCGACGCCGCCGTGCAGGAGCGTGGTGACGAAGCCGTCGGCGAAGGCCTGGACCTCGGGACGCAGGGTTTCCGGCGTCAGGAAGTTGAGGTTGAGGGTGTTCGTTACCATGCGCTGACCATTCCCCTGCGGCACTTTCTGCGATGCGGGCCTGCCCCGTTGCCAGACAGCCCGATACTAATGCTGGAAAGTCCCTGCAAGATCAAGTCCACTGCCCACCCCTGTGGACACTTTCCCCGGGCAGGCGACAAGGTCTGGAATTACAACGGATTTACGACAGGTCTACGATATCATGCCGGCGGCGAGATGCGCGAAGGGCAGGCCTTCCGCGGTGTCCTCGCTGTCTCTGTTTGACGCATCGTCTTCACGTTGCGCCTTACGCACGGCGCTGGCGCGCAGCTTCTCGCTCTCGGACTTCAACTGGCCGCAGGCCGCCAGGATGTCGCGGCCGCGCGGGGTGCGGATGGGCGACGCGTAGCCCGCCTTGTTGAGCACGGCGGCGAAGGCCTCGATCGTCTTCCAGTCCGAACACTGGTACTGCGTGCCCGGCCAGGGATTGAACGGGATCAGGTTGATCTTGGCGGGAATGCCTTTCAGCAGGCGGATCAGGGCGCGCGCCTCGGCCGGGCTGTCGTTTACGCCCTTCAGCATGACGTATTCGAAGGTGACGCGGCGGGCGTTCGACAGGCCGGGATAGGCGCGGATACCGGCCATCAGCTCTTCGATCGGGTATTTCTTGTTCAGCGGCACCAGTTCGTTGCGCAGTTCGTCGTTGGTGGCGTGCAGCGAGATGGCCAGCATGGCGGCCGTGCGGTTGCCGAGATGTCCCAGTTCCGGCACCACGCCCGAGGTCGAGACGGTGATACGTCTGCGCGAAATCGCGATGCCTTCGTGGTCGGAAATGATGTCGATGGCGTCGGCGACGTTGTCGAGATTGTACAAGGGTTCGCCCATGCCCATGAAGACGATGTTCGACAGGCGGCGGTCTTCCTTGGGCGACGGCCATTCCTCCAGGTCGTCGCGCGCCACCTGGACCTGGGCGACGATTTCGGCGGCAGTGAGATTGCGCACCAGTTTCTGCGTGCCCGTATGGCAGAACGAGCAGTTGAGCGTGCAGCCGACCTGGCTCGACACGCAGAGCGCGCCCGAACGGCCGACATCGGGGATATAGACGCTTTCGACCTCTATGCCCGGCGCCATGCGGATCAGGTACTTGCGCGTGCCGTCGCGCGAAATCTGGCGCTCGACGATTTCCGGGCGCGCAAGCGTGAATTTTTCGGCGAAGACGGCGCGCTGTTCCTTGGCGATGTCGGTCATCTGGTCGAACGAGGTCACGCCATAATGGTGCACCCAGCGCCACACCTGCTGCATGCGCATCTTGGCTTTACGCGGTTCGACGGCGCCCGAGCTGACCAGCGCCTCGATCAGGCCGTCGCGCGTCAGGCCGGTGATGTTGATCAGGGGCTGTTGGGCGGGCTTTGCGGACAGGTCGAGCGTATGGGCCAAGGGGAGCGGCTTTCACAAATACAGGTATTTCGGGATTTGAGCGCGGTTTATACAGGAGGAAGCAAGAAATGTCTAATTGACGCTCCTGCATCTCCCCGTTTTCGCAGAAAATGGGGAGGGGGACCGTCCCACGAAGCCCTTGCGAAGTGGGATGGTGGAGGGGTTTCTTGCTTACTTTTTAGCCCGCGATAACAGTCGAAAGAAAGCAAGAAACCCCTCCACGACCCTCCGCTAAAGCTCCGGGCGGTCCCCCTCCCCATCGCTTCGCGACGGGGAGATATCATCGTCCGATATAGCGCTCGGGCTTGTGGAAGCCGACCAGCACGCCGCTCATGGCGATGGCCGACACAGCGGACAGGCCCAGTTGCTGCCAGTTGAGGATGGCGATCGAGGCGGCCAGGATCAAGCCGTCGCACAGCATCTGCGTCTTGCCGGCATTGATGCCGCGCGTCTTTTGCAGGTACAGCGCCAGCACGCCCGTTCCGCCTGCCCCCGCACCGTGGCGGGCCAGCGACAGGATTCCCATGCCGATGATGGTGCCGCCGAACAGGGCCGCAAAGACCGGGTTGACGTGGTCGAAATGGACGGCCAAGGGCGCCAGTTGCGCCAGACCCATGATAGCGAGGTTGACCAGCACCGTCTTGACCATGAAGCGCCGGCCCATGGCGGGATAAGCAAATAAAAAGAAAGGGATATTGATCAGTGTGAACAGCACGCCGACCGGCAGCGGCACGATGTAGGACGCCAGAAGCGCGATGCCGGCGACGCCGCCTGTCACCAGGCCCGCTGATTTCAGCAGCGCAATGCCCAGCACGACGAACGAACAGCCGATGGCGAAGGCGTAAATGTCCTCAATCAGCGTATGCTTGACGACGGGATAGAGGTCTTCGTGGTCGAGCGTCGGGCTTTGTGTCGCCATGGCGGACTCCAGGGTGCAGCGGATCACTCCGGCCCGGTCCTGTCGTCATATCCCTGAAATGGTGCGAACGTCTGCCGCAATTGGTTTCAAATTAAACCAGGGGGAAGCGAAACTCAAGGCTTCTATAGTCTTCTTCCTCTTCCCACTTGAGGGAGAGGACGGACACGAAGCGCCAAGATGAGAGTAAATCGTCGGTAGAGATGCGCGCGGAAAGGGCATTGTTTACCCCTCATCCGGCCCTATGGGCCACCCATCGCTGGCGAAAGCTATACTTTCGCTGGCGCTATACCCCTATTCAAGGGGAGAAGGTCAATTTCTTCCGCCTGCAACGTTTGTGCACACCGGACAGGCCGGATCCTGCGCAAGACCGACGACGCGCGACTGCATCGTCAGGCCGTCGAAGATCATCAGCTGGCCCTTCAAGGCCGTGCCCGCGCCGGTGACCAGCTTGACGGCTTCGAGCGCCGCCAGCGAGCCCATGACGCCGGCCAGGGCTCCGACGACGCCGACGCGTTCGCAGGTTTCGGCATCCGGCGGAACCTCGGGCACCAGGCATTGATAGCAGGGGGCGCCTTCGAACACGGCCAGCTGCCCGCTCCACCGGCCGAGCGCCGCCGACACCAATGGAATTCCGGCGGCCTGACACACGCGATTGACCAGGAGCCGTGTCGGGAAATTGTCGCAGCCGTCGATGACAAGATCATACGCACCCAGGATTTCGGCGGCATTGTCCTCGGTCAGGCGCAGATTATGAGTAATATAATCCGTATGCGGATTAATCTGACTGAGGTGCCCGGCGGCCGCCTCGACCTTGGGCCGGTCGATGTCGCCTGTAGCGTACAGGACCTGGCGCTGCAGGTTGCTGAGCGACACCGCGTCATGGTCGATCAGGCCCAGTGTGCCGATCCCCGCCGCCGCCAGGTACAGAGCCGCCGGCGCGCCGATGCCGCCCATGCCGACCAGGGCCACGCGCGCGCCCTTAAGCTTCATCTGCCCCGCGCCGCCGATCTCCTTCAGCACGAGGTGGCGGGCATAGCGGTCGATTTCGTCGTCGGTCAGCATGCCGCCGATATAGGCCGCGCGAACGCCGCTGGCCAGTCCCGTCAGCCTTTCTTTACCATAATCGGTCCATATATTACGGGAGACGAGAGCGCCTGATGATTCCCACCCTTCGCCAGTTCAGCGGCAAGCATCGCACGGAAGCCGGCGACGAGCGGCTGGGCGTCATCCTGGCCTGTGTCGCCGGCGCCATCAATGCCGGCGGCTTCCTGGCCGTCGGCACCTATACGTCGCACATGACCGGCATGGTGTCGTCGATCGCCGACGACCTGACGGCGCATCAATGGAAGCTGGCTGCCCTGGCGGTGGTGCACATCTTTTTCTTCTTTGCCGGCTCGGTGACGTCGAGCATACTTGTCAACTGGGCGCGCCGCAGACACCTTCATTCAGAATTCGCCCTGGCCCTGATGGTCGAGGCGGTCCTGCTGCTCGGCTTCGGCATCATGGCGGCCTCGGGCATCGTCGGCGAAACGACGGGCCTGCACCTGTTGATCTCATGGCTGTGCTTCATCATGGGCCTGCAGAACGGCCTGATCACCAAGATTTCGCATGCCGATATCCGCACGACGCACATGACCGGCATCATTACGGACCTGGGCATCGAGACCGGCCGGCTGCTGTTCGGCAAGACGACCGGCGGCTCGGTCCACTGGAACCGGAAGAAGGTGGTGCGCCTGGCGCGGCTGCTGTCGGCCTTCCTGATCGGCGCCATTGCCGGCGCGATCGTGTTCAAGGCCTTCGGCTATATCAGCGTTGTGCCGTTCGCCGTCCTGCTGGCGCTTCTGGCGGTTCTGCCGATCGTGGACGATTTGACGCGGTGGCTGAAGCCCAAAAGGTAAGCGCGCCCTTGCAACCGGGCGACAAAAGCGCCAAGTAGCGGCGCATGAGCGAAACCAATAACTTTCCCAACTGGCACGGCACGACGATCGTCGCCGTGCGCAAGAACGGCAAGACCGTGATCGCCGGCGACGGCCAGGTCTCCATGGGCGCGACCATCGTCAAGGGCGGGGCGCGCAAGGTGCGAACGCTGGCCGCAGGCAAGGTCATCGTCGGCTTCGCCGGCGCCACGGCCGACGCCTTCACGCTGCTGGAACGTTTGGAAGCCAAGCTGGAATTGTTCCCCGACCAGCTTGCGCGCGCCTGCGTCGACCTTGCCAAGGACTGGCGCACCGACCGTTATCTGCGCCGTCTCGAAGCCATGCTGCTGGTCGGCGACCGCAACCATATCCTGACCATCACCGGCGTCGGCGACGTGCTGGAGCCCGAGGACGGCGTCGCCGCCATCGGCTCGGGCGGCACCTACGCCCTGTCGGCGGCGCGCGCCATGCTGGAATACGAACCCGACGCCGAGGTCATTGCGCGCAAGGCCATGGGCATCGCCGCTTCGATATGCGTCTACACCAACAGCAACGTTACGCTGGAGCAGCTATCGTGACACGGGTGACGGTCGAGGAAGCCTTGCAGAGAGCCCGCATGACCATCAACCTGCCGGCCACCTGCATCATGCTGGCGTGCTGGGGGCAGGCTCTGGTCGTCGTCCCCAGCGGCACCGTTCCGCTGCCGGTTCTCTATGCCTCGGCCCTGCTCGGTATCCTTGGCTGGCCGCTGAGCTGGCTTTACCGCTCGGTGCAGACCCCGCGCTGGAAACTGTGGGCCTATTCCGGCGCCGGCAATGTCCGGCAGATGAAGGACGCCGCCATCGCCGCCAAGGTCATCGCGCCGGATGGCAGCCTGTTCGAACGCACAGAAATCTGTCCGCCGGAAATGCGCGCGGAAATCCGCCGGCTGGAAGGCCGTGCCTGATTTTTTGGCCTGATTTTTCAAAGACTGAAACCATGACCCCCTTTTCTCCCAATTCCTTCTCCCCCCGCGAAATCGTCTCTGAACTCGACCGCCACATTATCGGCCATCACGACGCCAAGAAGGCCGTCGCCGTGGCCCTGCGCAACCGCTGGCGCCGCAAAGCCACGGCGGACGACATCCGCGACGAGATCACGCCCAAGAACATCCTGATGATCGGGCCGACCGGCGTCGGCAAGACAGAGATCGCCCGCCGCCTGGCGCGGCTGGCCAACGCGCCCTTCATCAAGGTCGAGGCGACCAAGTTCACCGAGGTCGGCTATGTCGGCCGCGACGTCGACCAGATCGTCCGCGACCTGGTCGAGGCGGCGCAGATCATGATCAAGGAAAAGAACCGCGCCGGAGTCCGCGCCAAGGCCGAGCACAATGCCGAGGAACGCCTGCTCGACGCCCTGGTGGGCGAGGGCGCCGGCCAGTCGACGCGGGATGTCTTCCGCAAGAAGCTTCGCGGCGGCGAACTCGATGACAAGGAAATCGAGCTGTCGCTGACCGAGACCGGCTCGCCGGTGGGCATGTTCGAAATTCCAGGGCAGCCCAATACCGGCGCCTTCAACCTGTCGGACGTGCTGTCCAAGGCCATGGGCGGGCGCAAGAAGACGGTCAAGACGACGGTCAAGGCCGCCTGGACGCCGCTGATCGCCGAGGAGGGCGACAAGCTGCTCGACCAGGAGGCCATTTCGGCCGATGCGCTGAAGCTGGCGGAAAACGAAGGCATCGTCTTCATCGACGAGATCGACAAGGTGGCCTCGCGCCAGGACCGCGGCGGCGCCGACGTGTCGCGCGAAGGCGTGCAGCGCGACCTGCTGCCGCTGATCGAGGGCACGACGGTGTCGACCAAGTACGGGCCGGTCAAGACCGATCATATCCTGTTCATCGCCTCGGGCGCCTTTCACGTTTCGAAGCCGTCGGACCTGCTGCCCGAACTGCAGGGCCGACTGCCGATCCGCGTCGAGCTGAAGGCGCTGACCCAGGACGATTTCCGCCGTATCCTGTCGGAACCCGAAGCCAACCTGATCCGTCAGAACCAGGCGCTTATGGCCACCGAAGGCGTGACGCTGCAGTTCGACGACGGCGCGATCGCGGCCATGGCGGAAGCCGCCGCCACCGTCAACGCCAAGGTCGAGAACATCGGCGCGCGGCGTTTGCACACCGTCATGGAAAAGGTGATGGAGGACCTGAGCTTCACCGCCGCCGACATGTCGGGCCAGACGGTGACGATCGATGCCGACTATGTGCGCCAGCGCCTCGGCGAAATCGCCGGAGACGCCGACCTCAGCCGGTATATCCTTTAATCCCGGCCGAGATAGGCTTTGAAGTTGCCGGCATAGTCGTCGTAGTGCTGGCCGACGACGTCGCGGAACTGCGCGGTGAAGTGCTCGATCGCTTCATCGCGTTCGGAGGCAAAATCCGCCCCGGTTTCGGCGCCGGCAGCCGTGGCAAACGCTACATAGCGGGCGGCGGCGTGCAACAACGCGGTGGCGACCATGTCCTGGCCGGTTTCGCGCGAAAAGGCATTGGCCTGGTCGATAAAGGCCGTGGCCATGCGGACGAAGGGATTGTCTGCGGATTCGGTCATTTTTGCGCGTTTCCTCTGAAGGTTTCGCGCATGTGCAAGCATCGCCCGGGACGAGTCAATCTCCGATCAGTTTTTTGATCAGTGCGTCGCTGGCCTCGTCGCAAAGCCTGAAAACGTCCTCGAAATCCTTCGGGCCGCCGTAATAGGGGTCTGGCACGTTCTTGCTCCGGCCCAGGGCCTCTTCGAGATAGAGGGCGACCTTGGCCGGGCTTTCCCAGGGCTTCATCTTACCGAGAAAGGCGACATTGTCGCGGTCGAGGCCGAGGATCAGGTCGAAACGATGGAAGTCGTCGGCCGTCACCTGGCGGGCGCTTTGGCCGCCGATGTCGATGCCGTACCTGGCCGCTACCGCGATCGAGCGCCGGTCCGGCTGTTCGCCCTTGTGCCAGCCGCCACAGCCGGCGGAATCGATCGCGAAGCGGTCGCTGACACGCAAGGTCTCGGCCTTGTGGCGGAAGACGCCCTCGGCCAGGGGGGACCGGCAGATATTGCCAAGGCAGACAAACAGAATGGAGATCATGCGGTGACGTTATATGGCCGCAAGCGCCTTGTCACTGCCGAGAATCGCCGTAAATCTCGGGAACATCGTACGAACGGGTGTCCCGTGTCCCCATCCCAGATACCGCTTTGCGATCTCGACGCCTTCAGCGACCGGCTGAAGGCCATTTCCGACCGTTACGGCCGCGTCTACGACGTCGACCGTGGCGGCGACTGGCACCTGCTGAAGGTCCAGGAAGAGATGGGGGAACTGACCCAGGCCTATCTGGCCATGACCGGCCGCTCGCGTCGCGCTCCGGAAACCGCCCGGCACGACGTCGCCATGGAAATGGCCGACGTCATGTGCATGCTGATCCTCATGGCGCGCGCCGAGGGCATCGACCTCAACGCCGCCATCGCCGAAAAATGGCTGAAATGGGAGACGGTCATTGCCGAAGAAAGCGTCGCCTGAGGCCGGACCGAAGCTTAAAAAGGCCGGGACGCCGAAAGCCAGTCCCGAACTGATCCGCAAGCTGTTCGATCGTTTCGAGGAAGACAAGCCCGATCCGCGAACCGAACTGAACTTCGTCAATCCCTATACCCTGCTGGTGGCGGTGGCCCTGTCGGCGCAGACGACCGACGTGGCGGTCAACAAGGCGACGGCGCCGCTGTTCAAGACCGTCACGACACCCCAGGCCATGCTGGCGCTGGGCGAGGAGAGGCTGGCGGAGACGATCCGTTCGATCAACCTGTACCCCAGCAAGGCGCGCAACGTCATCCGCGCAGCCCGGATTCTGGTCGACAAATATAATGGCGAGGTGCCGCTGACACGTGAGGCGCTGATCGAACTGCCGGGTGTCGGCAACAAGACGGCGTCGGTGGTGCTGAACGAACTGGACGTCGAGCCGGCCATCGCCGTCGATACCCATGTCTTCCGGGTGTCGCACCGCCTGGGGCTGGCCGACGGGGCGACGCCCGACAAGGTGGAGGGGCAGCTGATGGCGGTCATTCCGAAACCCTGGCTGACGCGGGCCCACCACTGGCTGATCCTGCACGGGCGCTATGTCTGCGTGGCGCGCAAACCCAAATGCACGATCTGCATCGTCAGCGACCTGTGTCCCAGGATCGGCGTGACGGACAGCGTATAATCAGCTGACCGTTTCGGCGGGACGCAGAAGCCACTCGCCGCCGTTCTGCTCCAGCCGCAGCGTATCGATCAGGGCCACGGTTTCGGTCAGCTTGGTGTGGTCGAGCGGCTTGACGACATAGTGAGCCGCGCCCATTTCGCGGGCGGCGTTGACGTCGTCATCATAGTCCGAGCCGCTGAGGATCACCACGGGAATGCGGCTCAGTTCCGGATCGGACTGTATGGTCTGCAGCACCTTGGCGCCGCTTATGCGCGGCAGGTTCAGGTCGAGGAAGATGACATCCGGCGCCGGTGCATGTTCGAAGCCAGGGGCGTGCCGCAGGAAGTTCAAGGCGTCTTCACCGCAACTGACCCAATGGCCGTCGAACTGTACCCGGGCGCGATTGAGCAGCTCGGTCACCAGACGGATCTCGGCGGCGCTGTCGTCTATGAACAAGGCCTGCGCGAGCCTGGGTGCGGCGTCGTCGTCGGTCATGGTTATGGCTCACCCTAGCCGGTTGAAGACCGACATAAGCCCCCTGTGTTAACATTTTTCAAGCGCTTTTTTGGGAGCGCTCCCTTTGGACGGAATCCCGGACAGGCGAAGGAACCTGCGGAAAAACAACATTTTGGCGAAAATGGCCGAAAGTCCCTGCGCAAATGCACAAATCGTCGCGGGCCGAGTCGCACGGGCCGTCTTTCGAAATCGCCAGGGTAAGGTCTTCCCGGCGCGGCAAGCATGTTACCGTTCACAGCGGCAATTCCTATTGTAACGTGAGTTGATCATTCAGTGCCCGGATTTTTCTTGAAACATTTTGCGCCGCACAATACATTGAGGGTGTTCGGCGTCGCTGACGCCGTTGCCCTTCCTGGGCGTTTCCTCCCTGTAGAACTTATGGCCGGTGCGGTTTCGCACCGGCCTTTTTTCGTGCCCTGCCTTTGCCGCATGTCCCGGGCCGGCCGGTTGAAAGGCTAATCCTGCTCCAGCGCCTCCAGTTCCTCGCTCAGCTGGCCGACGGTGAAAGGCTTGGTGATCAGGTGCGTCCCGGTGTCCAGAACGCCATTGTGGACGATAGCGTTCTGGGTATAGCCGGTCATGTACAGGACATGCATGGCCGGGCGCAGGCGATGGACGGCTTCGGCCAGGTCCCGGCCGCTCTTTCCGGGCATGACGACGTCGGTCAGGAGGATATGGATGTCGCCATTGTCCTCGATCAGCTTCATCGCCTGGTCCGCATCGCCCGCCGACAGGACGTCGTAACCAAGCTCGACCAGGGCCTCCGAGGCGAAGTCGCGGACGCCGGCCTCGTCGTCGACGACCAGCACCGTCTGGTGCCGCCGGTCGGATGGGGCGCGCCGCACCGGGGCGGGCGGGAGGGCTTCGGTATCCTCGCCCGATCGCGGCAGGTAAAGCTTGATCGACGTGCCGTGGCCGACTTCCGAGTAGATGCTGATATGGCCGCCTGACTGCTTGACGAAGCCGTGGACCTGGCTGAGGCCGAGCCCCGTGCCCAGTCCCGGCGGCTTGGTGGTGAAGAAGGGCTCGAAGGCGCGCTGCTTGACCTCGTCGGTCATGCCTGTTCCGGTATCGGTCACGGCAATCAGCACGTAGTCGCCGGCGCGCAGCTGCGGATACATCTGCGCATAGTCGAAATCGAGATGCACGCGATTGACCTCGATGGTGAGCAGGCCACCGGAAGGCATGGCATCGCGCGCATTGAGGGCGAGGTTGAGGAGCGCGTTCTGCAGTTGCGGGCCATCGACCAGGCCCTCGTTGCCGCCACCGCGAATGGTGGTGCGCAGTTCCACCCGATCACCGATGGTGCGGCGGATGAGTTCGGAAAAGCTGGAGACAAGCTGGCCGAGATCGGTCAGGCGCGGATTGAGCGGCTGGCGTCGACCGAAGGCCAGCAACTGGCCTGTCAGCTTGGCGCCGTCATCGGTTGCGCCCTGCGCCTCCTGCAACAGGATCTGCGCCTTCGGGTCCGTCACCCGCATTTCCAGCATTTCGAGATTGCCGCTGATGATGGTGAGCAGGTTGTTGAAGTCATGGGCGAGACCGCCAGTCAGCTGCCCGATGGCTTCCATCTTCTGCGCCTGGCGCAGTTCTTCCTCAATCTTGTGGCGGCTGGTCAGATCCCGGATGAAGCCCGTATGCGCCTGCCGTTGGAGATCGCCTCGCCGACCGCAAGCTCCATAGGGAAGGTGGAGCCATCCTTGCGCAGTCCCTTGACGACCCGGCCGAGGCCGATGATGCGCCGCTGGCCGCTCGTCAGATAATTGACGATGTAGCGGTCGTGGTTCTCCCGGTCGGGAGACGGCATCAGGATAGCGACGTTGCGGCCTTCCACCTCTTCGGAATCATAGCCGAAGAGTTCCTCCGCCGTGGAGGAGAAGGAGGTGATGGTACCAACTTCGTCGATGACGACCATCGCCTCGGGCACCGTCTGCAGGATGGAGCGGAAATGCGCCTCGCGCGCCGCAAGACTTTCCTGCACCGAGGCCGCCGACCGAAAATCCTCGTTCAGCTGGATCACCACCGGCTGTCCATCGAGTTCCGAAAGCACCCAGCGGCTCAAGACGGAGATCGTGTGGCCGTCCTTGTGCCGATATTCCAGATTGCTTTTCCAGGCTCCGTCCCGGCGGATCTCTTCGATAACGGTGCCGATGTCGAGCACCGATTCCGGCTGCAGCA
>CAKZJB010000110.1 GCA_936940865.1 uncultured Asticcacaulis sp.
GATCGCCCGCACCGCGCAGGCGATGCCGGCGCACGCCGAGGTGCTGCGCCGCTTTTGCCAGGCCGCGGGGGGCGCCGACGCATGACGGGCCCTCTGCGGAAAATCCTCGTCGTCGGCGGCGGCACAGCCGGCTGGATGACGGCCTGCGCTCTGAACCAGGCCGTGCGGGCTGGCGGCACCGTCGTCGAACTGGTCGAAAGCGACGACATCGGCACGGTCGGGGTGGGCGAAGCGACGGTCCCGACCATCCGCGATTTCAATCGCGGCCTGGGGCTGGATGAGGTCGCGTTCATCAAGGCGACCCAGGGCAGCTTTAAGCTAGGCATCGAATTCCGAGACTGGACGGCGACCGGCACGGCGTTTTTCCATGGCTTCGGCGACTATGTCGTCAACGAGGGGCCGTTTTCGACGCTGAACCAGTGGCTGGTGGCGCGCGATGCCCAGGGGGCGGCGGCCGGAACGCTCGATGACTATCACATGGCCGCGGTCATGGCGCGGGCCGGCCGCTTCGCCGCTCCGGACAGCGATCCGCGTTCGCCACTGTCCTATTTCAGCTACGCCTTCCATTTCGACGCCGGTCTCTATGCCCGGCTCCTGCGCGGACGCGCCGAGGCGCAGGGTGTCATCCGCCACGAAGGTCGTATCGCCACTACGCATCTCGATTCTGCGACCGGACATATCGCGGCGGTCGCGTTGCGCGATGGCCGGCGTCTCGAAGCGGACCTGTTCGTCGACTGCTCGGGCTTCGCAGCGCTGCTGACCGAGGGTGCGCTCAAGGTGCCGTTCGTCGACTTCGGCCACTGGCTGCCGGTCGACCGGGCCTGGGCGGTGCCGAGTGCGGCGGCGGGCGCGATTTCACCCTACACACAGGCCATAGCCCGCGAGGCGGGGTGGCAGTGGCGCATCCCGTTGCAGCACCGCACCGGCAACGGCTATGTGTTTTCGAGCGGGCATATTTCCGAAGAGGCGGCACGCGAACGCTTGATGGCCGGGCTTGACGGCAGAGCCCTGGCAGAGCCGAGGCTTATCCGTTTCCGCACCGGCCGGCGGGCCAGCTTCTGGTCGGGCAACTGTGTTGCCATAGGGTTGTCGTCTGGCTTTGTCGAGCCACTGGAATCGACCAGCATATCCCTGATCCAGGGCGGCATTACGCGCCTGGTCAACCTCCTGCCGGACCGCGGCTTCAACCCCGCCCTTGCCGCCGAGTACAATCGCATCCAGGCGCTGGAATTCGACCGCATCCGCGACTTCATCATTCTGCACTATGCTGGGGCGCGGCGGGCGGATACGGCCTTTTGGCGCGATATCGCCGCCATGACCCTGCCCGACAGCCTGCAATACAAGATCGACACCTTCCGCGAGACCGGCGTGGTGCCGCTTCGCGATGCCGAAACCTTCGTGACGGCGAGCTGGCAAGCGATCATGGTCGGGCTGGGCATGACGCCGACGCGCCGCGACCCTGTGTTGGCCGGCATGCGGAAGGCGGAGGTGCTGGAGGGCATGAGGCTGCGGCGCGAGGCGTTGAGCGCGGCGGCGGCGCGCCTGCCGACCCATGAGGCCTTTATCGAAAGATTCTGCAAGGCGGCTGACCTTGTTTGATCAGGACACGAGGTTACTTTCGTTGGCATGACGGCGTAGCAAGTCGAGTGCCGGTTCCGAAGTTTTCCTGACCGACAAATTATTGCGCATTTTATAAGATGGTCTCGGCCTCTCACTTGCCGCGTGAGGCCTGCAGGACGGAGCCGACGGCTGGACCGATTGCGCCAAGCCCTTAAACAGTGCAGGCGGAACATGCGGTGAATATTTGTAAGCGGAGCAAATTTCCGTGCGCCTATGCTGCAGCAAGCCTGACGAGGGTCGGTAGTTTTTCGACCGGTTGAGCCTCTCGGACGGCGAAGCGGTTGCCAAGGAAGTGGTAGAAAGGGATCTTGAGCTTGGCGCAGGTTTTCATGAGGCCGAGCATGGCATCGCGTGCGGCCTTGCCAGCATCGCTCATGGTCCCGCCGGATATTTTGCGCTAGGTCACAACGGATCGGATGTCGTTTTCCGACCCGTTTGTGTGCAGGGGGATGTCGGGCCGGTCCAGCACGCGCAGCAGGTGTGCCTTGCGCCGGTGCAGGCGCCTAAGCTGCTGGTCCAGCAAGATGTAGCCTGTCTTCCTGGTAAATATTCTATCGAAGCGAGCCCGCATCATTCGGGTCGGTTTGGGGTCTGGGGAAAGCTTGTAGGCCTTCAGGTCCCTGTAGAACCGCCAGATCAGGGTCCGCATCACCTCGACGGCCTTTCGATGCGCGGCATTTTCGGGTTGCAGCTTATAGATCAGGCGCTCTGAGCGCCGCTTCGGGGCGACCTTTGTCGGGCTTGGGGTCGTTCTGAGCGCATCAAAACCAAGGCTTGTGGATCGGCGTCCAAACCGAGACCTCCCAATCCAGTTTCAACCCCTTGATCTATAATGATGGACTCTCGACGCTCGGGGTCCCGATGGGCGATGGTCGGGACCCAGCCCTGTTGGATAAATCTAAAAAGTCAAATTGTTACAAAATAAACTGGGGTCCTGCTATGGACGCCGATCTACAGGTAATTCTGCTATCACGACCAATCACGCGAATTTCGGCAATCAATTGCACGATTGCGGCGGCCGCAGCTTCGTCTGAAGCCATTCTTGCGGTTGGAAGTTGCCGCCTGTAGGTATCACGCCGCTCTGACAGTTGCGAGAAACTTATCCATTTCGTGGTGCAGGCGCTCGGCGAGCGTAGCGAGTTCGGCTGAGGATACCTGAACCTGAACCGCTGCCGCGCCGGTTTGCTCCGCCGCTTCGGCAACGCCCGTGATATTTGACGTCACTTCGGTTGTCCCCATGGAGGCTTGGTTAACCGCCTGAACAATCTCCTGCGTAGCTGCCGACTGTTGCTCAACCGCCGAAAAAATCGCTGCGGAAGTGTGATTAATCGTCTGGATCGTGCCGGTGATATTTTGCATCGCTGAGGCTGCGCGACCGGTTGCCTCCTGAATTTGTGCGATCTTTCCGGAGATTTCTGTGGTGGCCTTTGAGGTCTGAGCGGCCAGAGCCTTAACCTCGGCGGCGACAACCGCGAACCCCTTACCAGCTTCTCCAGCCCGAGCCGACTCGATGGTGGCGTTCAGAGCCAGGTCTGCGAAGCCAGGCCCGCGATCATATCGATAACCCCGCCAATAGTTGACGCAACTTCATTTAGTTCGCCAACGATAGCTGCGGCGGTATCCGCTTCGCGTACGGCTCCTTGCGTTATGCTTGTGGAAGTTTCGAGCTGACGACCTATCTCAGAAACAGAAGCCCCCAACTCTTCTGCTGAGGCGGCCACAGACGACACATTGGCACCGGCCTGTTCTGCCGCCGCTGAAACAGCCACAGACTGTGCTGAAGCTTCCTGAGCTGTCGCGCTAAGTTGGGCTGCCGCGGCTTGCATCTCGCTCGCTGCCGACGACACCATGGTGACTATTCCACCAACGGACTTTTCAAAGTTATCGGCCAATTCGAGGGTAGCGGTGCGGCGCGCGGCCTCAGCTTGCTCCTTTTGACGGGCTGCCTGGACACGAAGTGTCTCTGCTTCAGCCAACCCGTCCCGGAAAACTGCTAGTGTCCGGGCCATATCGCCGATTTCGTTTTGTACCATTCCATAAGGAATCTCAGCATCAAGACGGCCTTTGGAAATTGTAGCCATGACGTCCGTAGTACGACGGATAGGCTTGATCACACCATTGAATATAACGATCACAGCACCAAAGCCGGCTAATAGCGACACGCCCAACACACCCAATGTCGTTAGCTGAACCACACCGTATTGCTTGGTAGAGGATTTATAGTCCGTATTGGCGCCCTCTACGTTGATTTGAACGTCTTTATCGAGCGAATTAGAAAAATCGTCGTAGACGGTTTTCATCTCGCCCTTAAACAGTTCAGCGGCTTCAACATTCTGATTGGCGCGAGAAAGAGCAAACAGCTTTTCATGAAATCCCATATATATCGCTAATTTATCCTTAAAGGCATTGTAGGTTTGCCTCTCGCCATCGGAAGAAATCAAGGGCTCATATGTCGCTTGATTTTTTTTCATGTCGGCCATCGCGGCATTAAAATCAGCCTCCGCCTTGCTCATCTCCTCAGGCGTGGTCGACATGATGTGTGCGGCTTCAGCGATGCGCAGATCACTTGTATCGGTGTTAATCGCATTCACCAGATTGACGGACGGCACCCAGTTCGTCGCCATGTTAACGATATTTTTCTGGACTGACCCGAGACTGGTCAGGCTGAGGATGCCTCCACCGGCAACCAAAGTAATCATGAGGGCCACGACACCGATTAGCATATTCCGGATAGACAGGTTCACTTTAGCCTCCACTTGAAATAGCTTTCACGAGGTTAGAAAGGAACGGTTAACCCAGATATAACGTCGTTTCTGGAAACCCTTAATTATCCGACAATGGCGGGCTCGTGAAAGACCTGGCGGTCAATTATTGATTATTATTTGGCGCGACTGCGATCAGGCCGGATGAGCGCGGCTGTTGATTTTCTCCCTAACCTGACCCTGCATGTTTGCAGCGGGCTGCCCCGAGACTTCCCAGACCCCGTCAGGTGTTAATCGCCAAAGCGAATGTCAACACGAAACGAAAGTTCCGACCGTCAAAGGGTCGGTTTCTGCCGAGACGCAACAGTAATGTCCTGAGCGATCGCGCGCCCATACCTCGACGAACCGAGCTGGTTTCATTCTGCTAACCTCGGATGTGTTGCGAACAAATATAGAATGAAGGGCGCTTGAAAGCAATTCCATCACCGAATTACAAACCACCTAATCGAAATACTGACCAAATTTTTTATATAAAGTTTGGTCAATAAGTTAATAGTGACCAAAGATCGTATATATTTTCTGGTCAGCAGGACCTAGCCCATGCCCGATCCCACATCAGATACAGTTCAGAAGGTTGCCCGACGCATTGCCGCCGCGGCGCCAACGGGCGTCTGGTCGAAGGCAGGCTTCCTCGACATCGCCTCGCCTCACGGTATCGAAAAGGCATTGCAGCGCCTGGCGAACCAGGGGGCGATCCGGCGCGTTCATCGCGGCCTTTACGACCAGCCCGCCAAAAGTTCGCTCACCGGCAAGATGGTGTTCCCGCCGCGGTCGGCCTTTGTCGACGTCATCGCGCGACGCGACAAGCTGCGCGTCGTGGTCGACGGCATGACAGCCGCGAACGACCTCGGACTGACGACGGCCGTCCCCGCCCAATCGATCATCCACGCGGATACCCACCCCAGGACAATCGAGATCGAAGCCAATCGGGGAGACACTCAAGGCTCGGCTCCCGTATTCTACAGACTGGACTTCAAGCGCATTTCGGCGAAGACCGCCTATTGGGCGGGCCGGCCGGCCATGCGCGTCGTTCAGGCGCTCGACTGGTTCAAGGACGATCGCGTCAACGAACCGAACCTGATCGATGGAATAATCCGCTACCTCGACCGGTCTCCCCGCCGGGACGACATTCTTGCCGACCTCCAGGAAAGCAAGGCTGCCATGCCGACCTGGATGTACAATGTCATCGAGGCAATCATCCAGAAAGCGGGCCCGAAGCATGACCATGCATGAGCGATTTCTCGACATCCTCCGGGCAAGTCCGGCCGAACGCCGCGCGCCGTACGAAGGCACCGCGGCGCGAATCGGCACGCGGGCGGAAAATATCGAGAAGGACCTCTATGTCCGCTGGATCCTGGACTTCCTTGTGGATCGGCGTCCAAACCGGGCCCTCCCAATCCAGTTTCAACCCCTTGATTTATAATGATGCAGTCTCGACGCCTGGGGTCCCGATAGGCGCCGGTCGGCACCCCGGCAACGTTGGACAAATCTATAAAAATCAAATGGTTATAGAAGTAAACTGTAGTCCCACTTTGGACGCCGATCTACAGTCAAGATCGGCCTCGCAAACATCGCCTACAATATGACCAGACTTGTCTTCCTGCAGAGAAGTCGCGGGGTGGTCACAGCATAAAGTAGGAAAAGGCGGCAGCAGACGGCCACCGAAGCCAAACCAACCCGAAGAAGCCGGGCGAAAGCGCCCATGCGACGATCAATCAGCCTGAAACGGCCCAGCATCCCGTCACAGCAGAGGCATTTTTAGAACCGTCCAATAGTGCTCCGATGATTATCAAAAGCTCTTGACCGCTAACAGGCTTGTCATGTCCAGATCGTGCCCAAGATTTTTTAACCGCGCGGGTTAATGCAAACGATTATTAATCTTTTCACAACGCCTCTTGCTATATCTTCCGTCTTAACCAATCAGTGAATTGCTTCCATCCAACGATGAACCCAGAATGAGGTGCGTTGCGATGAGCATTAAGTCGGAATACTGGGACGATCATATCTAGTCGAAATAAAATCTTCCAAGGTAAAGCTATGTTCGGAAAAAGCAAGCCAAGTAATCAGGGTAAGGGTATATCGGCAACCGCACTTGATGCACTTAAGGCCCAGATCATGGTCGCTGATGCAAACTTTAATATATTATCCGTCAATACCTCATTGCTCGCTTTTCTTTCGGAGGCACAAGCTGATATTCGTCAGGACCTGCCTCAATTTGACTCTCAAAAGCTCATCGGCTGCAATATCGATGTGTTTCACAAAAACCCAGCGATGCAGCGAGGCATGCTGAAGCGTTTGGCTTCCTCGCATACGGCGACCATCCGCGTTGGCAAGCGCATGTTTGACTTGCACGTGACGCCTTTGAAAAATCAAAGCTCAGACGAAACCATTGGCTACACCGTAGAATGGACTGATGCGCACATCCGGTTGCAAAACCTTGATTACAAGAACCAGATGGAAGCTATTAGCCGGTCGCAAGCCGTTGTCGAATTCGCACCTGACGGCGTGATCGTAAATGCCAACGAAAATTTTCTGAAGACAATGGGATATAGTCGCGAGGAGGTTATCGGCAAAAACCACAGTATGTTCGTGGATGCTGAGTACCGCTCATCCGATGACTATCGCGCGTTTTGGGAAAAATTACGGGCCAACCAATATATTGCGGCCCAGTTCAAGCGCGTAGCGAAAGGCGGCAAGGCCGTCTGGATCGAGGGCGCGTATAATCCCATTGTCGATGCAAATGGCACCGTCACAAAAGTCGTCAAGTTCGCTACCGATGTCACTGCGCAGGCAAAGCTTCTGGCCGATCTCAAGATACTCATTGATGAGAAATTTGCTGACGTCGACGTCGCACTACTCGCGTCGAGCTCCGAATCTAGCAATGCCTCGGCCGCCGCGGGACGGATGTATGATAACGTTAAATCGGTAGCTAACGCTGCAAATGACCTGGCGCATTCTATCGGCGAAATCGCCAATCAGATGAACAAGGCGCGCGCGATCACCGATGAGGCCGACCGGCGCAGCAAGGTGGCTGGTGAACTGACGGAAAAATTGAATCATACGGCTGTTTCGATGGGGGATATCGTGTCCCTTATCCAGAATATTTCGAGCCAGATCAATCTTCTGTCCTTGAACGCGACCATTGAATCTGCGCGTGCTGGCGAGGCCGGACGAGGCTTCGCTGTCGTCGCGTCGGAGGTAAAAACCCTGGCCAATCAGGTATCACAGGCCACCATCAAGATTGGTGACGAGATCGAGAGCGTTCAAACCGTATCGAAGTCTGTGGTTGAAGCACTCAACGATATCGAAAAAGCCGTCGGTGAGGTCCGCGAGTACGTGATGGGCACGGCGTCGGCGGTTGAGGAGCAGTCCGCGGTGACCCACGGCATGTCAGAAAGCATGGGCGCCGCAGCGACAGCTGTCGACGATATCGTCAAAGGCATAGGCGCGATTTCCGACTCCGTCGCCAGTGTTTCTAGCGCCGTAGACACGACGAAACAGGCTGCCCGAGTCCTTGCACGATAGATCGTGGTCGGATCTGACTGCATCAGATCGGAGCTGGGCACCCGCAAAAACCTGGCAATTTCGGCCCGTCTGAGCGCCCTGTGGCGATAATCGAGTATCTGGCCGCTTGAACCGCCGATAATCAAGCGGCCTCCCGACACCGATCTCAACGACACCCGGCTTCGTTCCTAGAACCAAGCCATCACAGCGCTTGCACAGTGCGGTCCCTACCTTATGGCATACGGCCAGGAAAGTGTGCAGATACAATTTCCTGGTGGAAAACGATATGGGCGCAGTTAAGAGAAGCTTCGTCACCAACATAGTCGGAAAAAATCGGTAAAAATGTTGATATCATTGCGATATCGGCCAATGGGCAAAGGCCCAAAACACCTAAATCGGCGCTTCAATGACGACCTCTGAACATTTCTCACTAAGCAAATATTCATCCAATGTGTACTCTTCTTCTATTTGGAGCTCGCGTGAGGAAATTTTCTGTAAATAAGAGCACATTTCAGATTTAGGCCTAATAACAACATCGGTGTGATTTTGGCCAACTCGAGGAATGGTTAGTGAACATTGATGCGTTCCACGCTGTCGCGGCGTCGGGCTTTTGCGGCCAGTCGGCTGGGTTCTGATGATGTAACCGCCTCCCGACGG
The DNA here is from genome assembly GCA_936940865.1 of uncultured Asticcacaulis sp. Taxonomy (GTDB): domain Bacteria; phylum Pseudomonadota; class Alphaproteobacteria; order Caulobacterales; family Caulobacteraceae; genus Asticcacaulis. The sequence continues at coordinate 8,544 of CAKZJB010000110.1, forward strand.
CATCGATGTGCCAAGGTGGGTATGCAACGATCCACAAAGGAGAGCGGTCATGTCGGAAATTATCACAGTCGGGCTCGATGGCGAAGAATGTGTTTCAGGTTCATGGGGTTGATGCCAGCGGGCATTGCCTGGTTCGCAAGAGGCTAAGGCGCCACCATGGGGTTCTCGGCTGATTCGTGCAAAAAGTGACGATAATCAACCCTTTGAATCTATTGGCGAAATTACGATCTTATGGGAAGTGCTGAAAACCTGGGGGTAAGAGGTTTGCACTATGGGTTTGAGCTTGATGAAGGTTCTACCGGGAGAGGGCGAATGACCTGGATCATTAAGCTTTGTGAGGTCGAGGATGGCAAGCGACGAGAGCGGACAGTATTTACGCTGGGAGAGGTCGGGGCGCCAATCTCCATCGACGACGTGGGCCTGAGCCTGGAGGAGGGCAAAGCGGTAATGGCGGCTATCCAAAGAGCCGTAGTTTCCATCCAGTCGTCGGCTCTTGCTGAATACGCAAGGACGAAGGTCCGTAATGGAACTGGCGCCGTGCTGAAGGACTACCGGCGACGTCGGATCCAAACCGCCTACGGCACTGCGGAGCTTAAAGTTCCGCGGTTTGAAAACGATGGGTCGGTCGAGCCTTGCACCAATTGGCCGGCGAACTGCCGCTCCACGCCGGAGTTTGATACACTGCGCGCGCGGCTGTCAGCTTGGATGAGTTATCGCGCGGCCGAAAGGCTGCTCGGCGAACTCTTGCCCATCGAGGGTGGTCGCCATCACACGACATTCCGCAATCGAATCCTCATTGAAGGGGCCGTTACAGATCGCGCGTCGGATGTGAGAACGCCCGAGACGGCAGCGAAAAAGCTAAACCTTGGGCTCGATTGCACATACATTCGAAGCAATGACCCAACGGAGGGGCGGCTCCACGAGGTGTTCTTTGGTCACATCGAGCCGGATGCTGGAAATTCCAGGGTTTTTTCATCGATCGGCGAGAATGGTCCTGATCGCAGCCGCCGCATTAGGCGCAACCTGGAAAAGGCCGGCCTGACCGACGTCACCTCGGTGTCGACATTTACCGATGGAGGCAATGGTCTTCGGGAGCTCGCCAGGGGAAGCGGTGTGACTGAGAAACCCATCCTTGATTGGCATCATATAGCCCAGCGCCTGCAGCACGTCCGGCAGGCCGCTGCAGGGTTGACAACCAGCGTTCCGGATCTGCCGGAAGTGACCGCAAAAATCATTGACGAAGTTGAACGTCTTCGGTGGCGTCTTTGGCATGGGAAGCCCAACGCAGTTTCTGAAGCTCTCGCGAAAATCCGACCGCTCATCAAGACTAGGCGGAGGCCGTCGAAACAGCGGCGGCCGCTTCGACCATGGAACACGCTCATGTCCAGTCTCTATTTCCTTCGAAAATATACTGGCGGCCAAGAAGCCTGGATGATCAACTACGCCCAGCGTCACAGGCGCGGCGACCGCGTCGGGACAAGCCAAACCGAAAGCGCGGCCAATTCCCTGGTGAACAAGCGAATGAACAAATCTCAGCAGATGCGATGGTCAAGCACTGGTGCTCATTGCCTTTTGCAGGTCCGCGCCGCTATCATAAACGGCGACCTCGCGCCGTGCTCGTTGCAAAATTGAGCGCCAGATTACCGGACCGAATTGTCTCCGGTGTTAAGGGCGATAGTCCCAATAGGGTAGAGATGATATAACGCGTCATTATGCTAATGCGACGCATACGCAAATTTCTCATAACCTTTATTAGGCGAGGAATATCGATTTTTGGCAACAAGCCATTGATTTAATGATATAAAATTCCCCAAATCCCCATTTGGAGTCACCGAATGTCAATACGCATGACGCGCGTCGATCCCGAACGAAACATGGCTAGGTGGTACGAGATCGATCTCCAGCCGACACTGTTTGGCGAGTTCACAGTCGCGCGTCATTGGGGTCGGATTGGTACTGCGGGACAGTCCAAGACATTCTGGTTCGACGACGAAACTACCGCCGACCAGGCGGCAAAATCGGTCTTCGCTGCCAAGGCTCGGCGCGGTTATGTGGCAGCAAAGTCCGCGGCCGAGGGAAATCCTTAACGAAGTCTTGCTGGCCTCTAACCCCCAGGTTTTCAGCACTCCCATAGAAGTCGCGATTTAATGAATACTTTCAAAGACTTGCTTAGCGGGACTTTTTGCACGAATCAGCCGAGAACCCCAATGCGCCAGCTTCTCGGCAAATGGATCGAGCCGGCTCGGCCGATCCAGCAGCTTGAATTTGGGCTCAATCTCGCCCGAGCGAAGGTACTTGCGGATGGTGTTCCGCGACAATCCTGTCCGACGGCTGATCTCGCGGATCGGCATCTGATCCCGAAAAGCCCAGCGTCGAATGACGCTCAATAACGCCATGTCTATCACTCCGTGAGCCCTCGCTGTTCGACAACGAGGGGAAGTTCAACATGGGTCAATTCTCAATGAAAATTATCCGACCTCCCGGGTCAGATCTCGGCGCAAATCAACAGCCTGGCAATACCGCCGACAGCACCGTGCTCCTTCCGATCGTCGACCGGCTGCAAAAGCGCTTCGGTATTGGACGCGCCTACGTGATGGCGGACCGCGGCATCATCTCGAAGGCGACCATTGCCGCCCTTGAGGCGCGCAATCTCGAATATATCCTGGGGGCGCGTGAGCGCTCAAGCAAGATCGCGCGACACGGTCATGGAAGACACCAAGCCGTTCGTCCCCCTGCTGATCGAGCGAACTCAGGGCGAGACACAGCTGTTCATCAAGGAGGTCATGGCCGAGGGCGAACGCTATATCGTCTGTCGCAACGAGGCCGAGGCCGAGAAGGATCGGGCAGATCGCCAGGCCATCGTTGAGGGCCTGCAAACCCAGTCGAAGCGTGGTGACAAGTCCCTGGTCGGCAATAAGGGCTATCGCCGGTACCTGAAGGTCACTGAGCGCGCTGACGACAAGCCGGCCTTCGAGATCGACGCTGGCAAGCTCGCAGAGGAGGCCCGCTATGACGGCATCTTCGTCTTGCGCACCAATACCAAGATCAATCCGCTACTGGCCGTCCTGCGCTATCGTGACCTTCTGAAGGTCGAGGACCTGTTCCGCCGGGCCAAGGCGGTCATGAAAACCCGCCCGATCTATCACTCATCCGACGAAGCCACCCGCGGGCACATCTTCTGTTCCTTCCTGGTGCTTCTTCTGCAGAAGGAACTGGCCGATCTTTGCGCCGCTAAGGGCGTGAAACTCGAATGGCAGGATCTGCTGCGGGACCTGGACCGCCTTCAGGAGTCGACCATCGAAAAGGACGGCAAGCGCATCACCGGCCGGACAAGTGTCCGTGGCCAGGTCGGAACCATCTTCCAGGCGGCCGGCGTCGCATTGCCCGCCAACCTCAAATCCGAAGCCGCCTGAGCCAACCTCCGAAAACCCTTAAAACGTAGTGCTAACACCCGAAACTGTGCGCGTGTACCACTGTTTATAATAAGGTTTCGGCCTGCGCCGCGATGGCCTTCAGCAGCGGTTCCTGCGCCTCGACGATACCGTCGTCGGCCGGGTCGAAACGCGGCATGAAGCGGTTGCCGGCTTCGGTGCCGTCATTGGCATAGGTGTGCGCCATCAGCTGCCCCGTGGCGTAATAGGCGGGAAAGGCCGCTTCGACGGCGCCCAGCCGCGCGGCCACGTCACTCAGCCCCTGGCGTGCGGCGGTGGCCCGGGCCGTCTGCATCCGGGCGCGGAAATCGACGGCGGCGGCGGCGGCCTGCTTGAGCCCGTCGTCCAGCCCGCTCTGGCCGCGCGTCGCCGAAAAGTCGGTGAGGAACTGCTGCACCTGGACGATATCGTACTGCATCTTGCGCACCGTCAGCCGCAGCTCGGTCAGGTCGTGCAACTGCCCGACCTTGACCTCGGACCGCCCGGCTTCGGTGACCTGATGCAGGCTTGTAAGGGCGATCACGCCGCCGCACAGGGTCAGGATAAACAGGGCGGCGATACCCAGGATGCGAAGCTTGTGACGGAGCATAGAACGATTCTCCAATAACGCGATTTTTCTTCCCGAGTAGGCGAGTGTACGGTTAAAAATTCCGTAACTTCGCGCGCCGATTGATTCTTATCAAGTCTGGGCTGCCGCAGCTAAAGATCCGGCCCCGGCTGGGGTTGTCGGCCGAACCGTGCAAGATGGCAAGAATCAGGATTGGAGCATCTTCACCCCAAAGGCAGAATATGTAGTGGTATTCGCACTTTAGGGCCGGGCGGACGTCAGGCGCTCTTCTTGCTGTGGCTCAGCATATACTCTCGCAGCGCAGCGTTGGACGGCCAAGGCTCAATGCCCTCATGGCCTCGGCGCGGAACTGGGAGCTGGATTGTGTGCTGGTTTGGAAGTTTGATCGTTTTGCGCGGAGCACGCAGCACCTGTTGAACGCAATGGCCGAGTTCAACCACTGTTCGGTCAGGTTCATCAGTGTCCAGGATCAGATCGACACAGACAGCCCAATGGGCAATGCCATGTTCACGATCATCAGTGCCATGGCCGAATTAGAGGCCTCGTTGATCAGCGAACGCGTCACAGCCGGGATGCGAGCGGCCAAGGCGGCGAGAAAATCATGCGGAAACTGTCCCATAATCACGCCAGCCCCAGCAAACCGAGCCACGTGTTGACCTGCCCGAACGCGTCTTGCTGCCACTGATCCGCATTCCGGTCGCCGAGCACTTGGCTGTCTTCCACGAAGTGACGGACGCTGGTCGGCCCGTAGTCGTCGAGACCGCCAAATTTCTTCGCGATGTATGCATACCCGGCGGCGCCGCTCTCATGGTCCTGCAACGGCTTGCAGGCTGCCGCCAAGGCTTCGAGACCTTCGGGATAGTTCCGGACACAGTAGTAGATGTCATAGGCATCCTTCTGCTTATGCCGGTTGTTGATGGCGTGGCCTTTCATGGCTAGGAGCGCTGGGATCGACGCGATGGCGATCTCGACGCGGTTGGTTCCACCGCGCGGCATGGGTCCGCTGATGGCAACATATTCCGGAAACAGCAACGCCAAGTCCGCGCCATCCGCGCGCTGCACCGCGAAGTCCTCGATGAGCGGTGGCTTGTTCTTCACGATCTCGGCGTCACGCGGCATCAGGAAATCGACGACGATATCGATCGCCGGTCCGCCGTCGGCAGGCTGCACCGTGCGCATGAGTTGAAACCGGCGCAGGTATTCACGCTTGGCGTACCCGTGCTCCTGCAGCGCCCCAACTAAGGTGGCGTATTCGCCGTCGCCCAGCGCTTCGGCGTCCAGGGCCAGGTCGATATCGATCGTGCCGACGTGCGGCATGTCCGACGTCTCGCTCAGCAGAAGCCAAGGGACGGCGCCACCTATAAGGGCGAACTTGCCTTTGAAGCTGCCGAGGATCTGACCGATCTCGACCAGGACCGATTTGACGGCGCCGCTCGTACGGTCGTCGTATTCGGCCGCAGACTGCGGATCTTTCGGGCTTTCCGTTACCACGACAAAGCCTCCTGGCGAAGGAAGTCAGCCGCTTCACGGCCGCGATCCCCAGCATTCGATAGGTCAAGGTAGGTCTGCACTGGGCTCGTGCACCAGAGGCCAGGGCCGCGGAACTCGGCGTCGACCAAGGGCATCTCGTCATAAAGGAAGGTGATGATGATGTTGCCCCCCTTGTCCGCCGGGGTGAGTTTCAGGGCCTCGACCAATCGATCCAGACCTTCCTGATCAGCATAGAGGTTATCGTGCCCAACCCGGGCATAGGGCGCGTACCATTGCGCCGCCGAAAACGAGGCCAGGGCTGCGTGAGGTTCTTCCCAACTGCTGAGCACGGTCAGGATGGTGTTGTTCAAGGAAGGGCCATGCATCGTGGTGTAGAAGTGCAAGACCGAGCCCGCGACACCTCGATAGCTCCCGCGCCATTCATCGAGAAGTACATCCGGTTTGCTTAGCGCTAGGCCGTCATTCTCAACGCTCGCCCAATCCTGCTCCAGGAGCGCCGTCTTGACGTTGCTGATTTGGCCGAGACTCACACGCGCGGCGGCCGCCAAATCCGCCATTCGCCAGCGTCTGCGCGGCTCACGCAGGAGAAGCTTCAGGGCTTGCGCCGCCTTGGGGCTGAAAAGAGACCGGAGTTTCCGCCGTTCTTTGAACGGATTGTCGGCAGCTTCGCGCTCTATATAGACACCGTCGAACATGATGCGCACATTGCCAGCCAGGTCGATATAATTGACCCCTTCCGATTCACATAAGGCGCGCGTATCCTTCGACAGGAAGGGTGCGACGAATACAGGCAAAGGTTGGCGGTTATCGCCGGCGATATAATGCTTCAGCTGAGCAATGGCCGCCGCCGCGTGACGGGGCTGACCATTCTGCTTCACCTCAGCGACGAACAAGGCTTTCTTGGACCCATGCCAGACCTCGGCGATAAAGTCCGCTTCGTATAACGGTCCCCGCGAATTCTGCTCCAATGGCAAGCCATTGACCTTGACTTCCGGCACGCGCGTCATGGTATCGACGAAGGCTTGGAAGGCTCGGCCCTCCAGGTTTTTCATTCCATCTTGTTTTTTCAACATTCGGTGAAAATACACAATAAAGTGAAAATTGCAAGCCGTTTCACAAAAAGCTGCCCTTTCACCATTTGCTGAAAATTGTCAATTCACTGAAAATACCGCCCAAACCCGGTTGGCCACCAGCGCAAAAAGGTTTTGTCGCAAACGTTAGGCTGGGGTAGAGTTCGGCCATTGACATTGTGAATTAGGCCGCAACGCTTTCGAACCGGCGAGCCAGAGAGAGGGTCCGCCTGTCGATCGGCTCCAACTGCCCTTTACGCATCATATGCACGACCTCGATGCCCCTCAAGATGATGTCCGCGCAGGAGGTTGATTTGAAGCCAAGCATCGGGCGAACCCGGCGTTTGATCCTCCGGTGATCCTGCTCAATGCGATTGTTCATGTATTTGCTGTTGCGAATGATGATCGGTTCGCCGGCGCTGTCTGCCTCCGACAATTTTAGTCTTGCCTCAAGGTCTGCTTCCAGGATCGCCGTGCGGTTGGTCTGAGAGCCGTCGATGGTGATCTAGGCCGGCGGTGTCGGGCCAAGGCCCTATTCATAAAGCGTTTGACCGCTGACATCTCTCGGTTTTTGTTGAAATAGAATTCAACTGTGGCACCAGCTTTGTCGATGGCGCGGTACAGATACAGCCATTGACCGCGGACGCGGGTACGCAGTCCTCGGTCTCCTCGATAGTAATGCCGCGCCGCGCCTGCTCTTCTGGCCATGATAGAGCCGGACCGTTAGGATCCGGGTTATAGCCCTCGAGCACCACTCGCAGATCCGCGGCCTCAACAGGGCCTTTTAAGCCCAGCGTCCTGGCCCCCAGCCCTCCCCAGGTTAGAACGCCGCCCTCGTCTCGCTGGAGATAATAATCGTCTTTTGCGTAGTAATTGGCGGCGCCTGCCGACTTTAAACGCGTCACTTTCATCATTTTCGGGGTGCCTCGTGTGGAGACGTCTGGTTTGACAGCTTTGCCTGTTTCCCGATCAGCCGGTCACGCGGCGACTCCCGAACGATAGGCGCCGGTGGCGCGGCGGCTTTTACGACAGGCTGGACCGGGGCAATCTGTAGCTTTTGCGGCGGCGCGGGCCTCGCAACGCCCGCCAACGGTTCGAGGTTGATGACCCTGGCCGATCCCCTCTGTCGCGGTATGACTGCTGGCCGCAAAGGCGCCTTTAACGCCTGGGGAGGGCACTCCAAATGAACGAGCCACTGCGGCGCGTTGACCGGCGTCGCCAGCACACTGCGCCGTGCCGCCAGACGACGCCAACTGGGAAGGCTTATATGTTCACGGGTCTGGACGATGGACGCATCGTGCATGGACTCGTAGTCGACGACGGGCAAAAAAGCTCTCTACCCAATGTGAGCCCCGATCGAACAGAAAGACGCGGTGGGATCGGGCAATTAACGCAGAATGCATGACGGCTTCGTCTGGATTATTGAACGCGGATGTACCTGTTAGACGCCTCACTAAGGCCTGCCGGCGCCGCCTGGAGCCCCGACTGTGACAATATCCACCCCCTCCCCGCTTTGACCGACAGGGCTCGATAAGCACTGGCCACAGCTCGCCGGAACAGCGCGTCGTTTTCCGTTCCGGTGAGATATACCCACGGCGCCGTTTCATGGTCGGTCATAAGCAGTCGGCGCAGCGACACATTTTCCACGTCGCTTCCGTTTGAAGGAAAATCAAGCGCCGACACACGTTCCAGTATGGCACCATGCAGTGCGAAACGCTGAGCGTCAGTTAAAGCTCGCCACTGGGGCAGGATCGGTGACATATTTATCAGTTGTCCAATTTCGGCGCTGGGTGACGCAAAAAATCGTGCCCACACACCGCTGCTTTGCTGGCGCCAAATTGGCCGTGGAAGCAGATTACGCGCGACCTGCGTAAACAGTTGCCTTGGGGTCAGGACGGGCTTATCGACGGGATTGTGCGTAGCTAGGAACAGCACCTCTATCAGAGGGTTTAGATCCTCGTCGGCGAAGATATTCGACGGTAGTGAACCTGCTCGTCCTCGTCGGGGTGCCGCTCCTTCTTCAAGAGATAAATCCAAAGGCGTCCCAATGTGCGGTTCGTTTTGATCACCTCGCGTATCCCTTGCGGTTGCCACAAATGTTGGTGGACCGCGCCAAGACTAAAAATTAGTCGACAGAGGAGGTATCTGGCGCGCTTGGGCGGTATTCTGCCACTCTTGGGTTGTATGCCCGTTTTCGTGATGCCGACTTGGAGGTCTTTCTGTCGTTGGTGGACGGGTTCTGGATTGAGGACGTCACCTATAGTTCGCTCACCAAGGCGGTGAAGAAGGCCAAGGTCGTCTTGAAAGCCGTAACGACACCGCAGGACGAACGGTCCATACTGCAGGATGCTATCGCTGGTCTTGAACGCTTTATAATGTTTGCCGAGGATCTTATCGACCAAATCGAGGCCGCTCCATCTGCCGAATTGGGCACGTCGCAGCTCGACCTATACCGCTATTGGTTTTTGGAACCGAGGGACAACCTCAGGCAAGTCGTAGACGACGCGTTGAACGCTCTAAATGGCGAGGAATTTAGAAAGCGCGATCTTCCTGTCGCCGGAGTTCTGGATAAGTTGTTCGAGCAGGCCCAGTTGCGTCATCAGCCGATCATCACGTGATGGCGGAACTGCACTGGACTTAGTCCGATTATTGCCGGGAATTGTACGAGCGGTCAAAGAGCCCAAGTTCGTTGGCTTGGACTTGAGCCTCTAACCGAGGCGATGCTATCGATCAAAAGATAAGGGTTAGGCTGGTCGGCCAGGTGCCACAGAACCGAGCACGTCGTCGTACTCGCAAGCAATTCTTCGCGCGCCTTCACCAGCACTTCTGTCTCGTCCGACCGCACCACATAAAAGGCCGTGGGTTTTTCCGGGCTGTCGGTATAGAGAACGGCCGCCAGAGCGCGACCCTGTCCCATATTGTATTTCAGCGGTTTGACGAAGGCCCGGCCGGTGACGACGGAATAATCGACGATCACGGCCTCAGTCTCGTCGCATACCGGTATCCATTCCGCGGTCATTGCCATCAAGGTCAGATCCTCGATCGTCGCGATGCCGCTGGGTTTCACCGACAAGGTGCCGAAGGCGATCAAATGGCCCTGCCCTTCCGGCCGCGAAAACATCTCCAGTTCGGTTTCGAAACGCCGGCCGATCGTGCCGTAAAGCTCTTCCGACATATATATCGGGTCGTCCGGAACATTCCGGGCGATAAGCTTATAGCCATAGGTGGACGGCGCGATCTCCTTGACCTCGACCAGGAACATCATCAGCTCACGCGCCGCCTTGTGGCTAGCGACGGTCTGCAGCAGTGCGCGGCGCCGCAAACGGATTTCGTCCTTCGTCTCAACCCGGAACGGCTCTGGAATGAACAAGCGGCGACTGAGCCGCGTCCCGTTGGCCGTCATGCGCGCGGCGGCGCCCAGCAGGCGGTTGCGAACCACCCACCAGTTGCGCTTGCCTTTCATGCCGGGATTCCAGTGCGTCAGCTCGGCCTGGTCCCAGAGATAATGAAGCATGGCTCGAAACCCGGCGCGCGATATCGGCGACTTTCCGTCCCGGCCATCCTCCGTCGCGTCTTCGGGGTGCCCCTCGGTGGGCGACCCACTGTTACGGGGTTGTTTTTTCAGGGGGAAGCCCAGGCGCAGTTCGACGTCGCCCGTCAAGGTGTCCTCCCGAATAGCCGAGCCTAACAGCCGGCCGAGGCCGGAGGCTTCGAGCGGCGGCTCATATCGATCGCAATCGGCGGCGTGTTCGTGGCCGCTGCCCGGCCAGCGCTTGAGCACGAACTGGTCGGCCAGGCGCGCGATATAGATGCGCGGCCGCAAGTCGGTGCACAGGCATAGCGCCGGCTGCCCCTTGTAGTCTGTGTAGTGGCGGCGCAGGAGGTCCTGCATGGTGCCGTCGTCAAGGTTGAGCGGCTGTCGTTCGCCGCAAATCACATATCCAGGCATTTCGCCTTGCTCTCCGTTATGAATTTCCAGGGTTACATGCCGCGTTCCGGCTGTGGACGATCGATCGACTTCACCTTGTCGCCGATGTCCTTGCTGCCGTCCGTGACGTACCGGTTGCCCGGCTCATCCTTCGCCGCACCGATCGCGAACTCCATCCCTTTGCTGGCCTTTGTCCGGCCGCCGAACAGGTTGTCCAAACCGATCAGGTTGATGCCGTCGTGCTCGGTGACCTTGCGCATCAGGTCGCGGAAGCTATCGGTGACGAGGTCGAAGTCAGATTTTGCGCGCGAGGCCATGATGTAGGCCCGGGCGTGGTTGACGAAGTCGCCCTGGCCGACCGACTTCAGGACTGCGACGACGCGCTCGAAGGATTTGCCTTGCGCTTTGTCGGCCGTGACCGCGTAGGCATAGGTCATGAATTCGAGTTGCGGATCGTCACGCGGCACTGACAGATCGTCGCCGCCATCCTTGTTGCGCAGGTGGACCTGGTCCTTGTCCCAGCCCCTGATAACGAACTCGTCGTTCGTCCGGATGCCGCGCTCCTTGTCCGTCCGGTTGAACAGCACCTTGTCGCCGGTGGCGAACTCGGTTTCGGTCCGCCAATAGACGCCGAACGGCAGGTCACGACCTTTCTGGTGCTGGGTGATGTCCAGCTTGGCCGCGTTTCCGTCGCGCGTCGTGGCAAAGATCACATTGCGCTTATGGTTCAGCGCGTCGATCTCCAGGGATTCGCCCGCCTTGAACCGCCCCATGTCGCCAAAGAAGAACAGGACCTCACCCTTTTCGTAGAGGCGGCTGACCATCTTGTCGTGATTGGAAAGGCCGGCGTCTCGAAAGGTGGGTTGAGTGAAGCCGTCGCGCGCGACAACACCGGCGGCGATCAGGTCCGCACGAATGAGCCCGTTCATCCGGCAGCGCATGGCGTTCGTGTCGACAACGACCTTGGCCTGTCCCTCACTGTCGCGCCACAGCTCGTGCGCCTTGGCCGCCAGCGCATCATCGCCGGCGCCGCGTCCGGTTTCGTGGATGAACGGTTCCAGCCGTCGCACGGCTTCGGTTGATTTGCCCTCCGCAAAAGCGATGACGGCTTCCTTCAGAGTAGGGTTTTCATTCTGCCGCATGATCGTCGTCAGGTCGGCCCGGGCCATCGCCGGATTGTGGTCCATGCCCATCTTGAACGGTGCGCCTGCCTGCAGGGCGGCGATCTGGCGGACATCGCCCGATAGGATGACCTTGTCGATCTTCAGGTCGGACTGCATCTGGAAAAGCGTCTCCAGCTGACGGTTTCCGAGCATCGACGCCTCATCGACGATAAGGGTCGAGCCTTTCAGATCCTGGCGGAGGGTGCGCATGAAGCCGGGCGCTTGGTCTCGCGCGAACGCATAGCGCGACAGCATGGCCGAAAGCGTGTCGGACTCGATATTCTTGTCGGAGAGTTCCTTCACGGCGGCATGGGTCGGCGCCGCGCCCTTCAGGCCGTGCGCCCTCGCCTCGCCAAATGCATCCGCCCTCGCCTGGTCCTGGAAGAGCATGGTCACCTTGGCTCCGGCTCCAAGCCAGGACCGCGTGCTGGTCATGGCTTGAACGGCGGCAAGCGTTGCTTCCATCGTCTCGAAGGCCGTCGTCTTGCCGGTGCCGGCAAAGCCCTGGATTGCCACGACACCGTCATAGGAGGTGAGCGCGGTCTGCACGGCGCCGAGCTGGTCCGGGGTGAGGCCAACCGTCATACCACGGGCCCGCAGCGCGTCCGGCCGCAACGCTTCCGCCACAAGATCCGGCGCCAGGCCATGCGCCCGTCCCTGGCGGTTTTCGATATGGCGGTTGATCCTCCGCTCGCGATCGACGATTTCGTTGGTCGTAACGCCGGCGAGCACCGTCTTGTCGGCGCGTTGGAAGTCATCCCGATCGAAGAAGCCGGTATCGATATAGTCGTCGAGGCGCAAGCGATTGCCGTTGGCGACCAGGGCGCGATAGAGCATGTCGTGCTGCGTCGTCACGGTCGTGGTGTGGAAGGCGGCCTCCTTGCCGTAGTTGAGTGCGTCGAGCGGCTTTGCAAACGCGACGGACGTGCCGCGGAACAAGTCTTTCACCGCTTCTACCATGTCCAGAAAAGGCGATGGGCTGGCGAACGACCGGTCCCTGCCCGTCTCGCGCGCCAGGGCCCCACGCGCGAGGCCGCCGGCGCTGAACGCCGCGTCTTCGTTGATTGCGCTCCATTCGACGCGCAATTCCTCGAGCGAGCTAGCTGACTTTGCCGGCCGGTCCTTCAACACTGCGGCCTCGTCTTCGGCCTTGGACAGCGAACGCCCCTTCGCCGCTTCCATTTCGCTGCGATTGGCCTCGATCTGCGCGTGACGCCTTGAATGGGCGTGGATCGCATCGGCTGGAACTTCCGACAGCTCGAATGTGTTGAGCGTGTCGCCATCGCGGACATCATAGCCGAGTTCGCGCGCGAGGTTGCGAAGCTCGGCCTGGTATATGCCCCCAGCCAGCTTCATGTGCTTGAAGATGTGTTCGCTTTCGAGTGCACGCCATGTTCCGTCCTCGTCGCGCACGGCGTTCATGACCAGGACGTGGTCGTGCAGGTTCGGATCGCCGGCGCGGGACGTCATATGTGTCGTGCGCGCCATCAGCAGATTTCCGGCGATCTCCTCGTGTCGTTCGCCGTCTCCCTCGCGTATCCGGTAGACCGAGAAATGTCTTTCGACATAGTCGAGCGCCACGTCGACCGCCTGTCGGTGCGCGTCCTGAAGCCGCTCATCGCCTTCAGCATCGAGCGCGACGATAGATACGGACTTCGGCGCGCTGAAGGTCAGGTCCCATCCGGCCACATGCTTGTCGCCGCTTTGCGCTGCTAGCGCGATCCGCTCGTCGAGCGACAGCGTGCTCCACCCGCCTTTAGCTTTCGTGTCGGGTGGCTGGGCATCCTCGGGCGCCAGCTCCATGCCCGCTTCAGCTGGGACCTCCGGTGAACTAGGAGCTTCAGCGGCTTTCTCATCGACCGCCTTTCGCAGCGCGCCCTCGCGCTTGCTGATGGCTTCGCCTTCGCCGTCGGGATTGATGCCGTAGAGCGCGGCGCGAAGGTCGCCTTCGTCCACCTCGCCCTCAAGGCCAAGCTGTTCGGCGCCATCACCTGCCCAGTAGAGCCTGGTCTGGCCGTCGTCTTCGGGGAGCATGTAGTACTCGACAAGGACGCCGTCGGGGTCGACAATGGTGATCGTGTCGACGGCGCCCGGTTCGCCGGGGCCCAGAGACATATGGTCTTCGCGCGTATAATACGCCGCGGCCGCGCCTGGAGAGCCTATGCGGGATACGCTCAGCATCGTCAGATCTCACCAAGACCGGGGCCATTGACGAGGTCGTTGAGCGCATCAAAGATATCGCCCGGATCGGCCGGCTTCAATACGGTCGCCGCGTCCTTCACATCCTGGGGCGTCAATGCGGTCACGCTGCCCTCTTGGACCAGCGACTGGTGAGGTGCAGAGCGGACAGCATCGGTCTCCAGCGGCGCGAGGTCCGCCAGGTCATGATGTGTGGCTTCCTTGTCGAGCGCATGCTGGCCGTCGCCAGTCGCTGACAAAGCTTGCGCGCCTGGCGTCATCAGCCCACCGAGCGCTTCATCGCGCGCGGCTACCGATTGAAGATAATGGGTCTCGATGGGATTACGTCGATTGTGCGGGACGAACGATGGTGCGAGTGACGGGCGCATCACGTAGGGATAGGTGACGAGCGACACGGGGAAGGATGTCCCCTGTTGTCCAGGGGAGAACATCACATAACCCGTACGGGTCGCGAGGCGCTGGATCTGTTCCGGCATAGCGATCGGCTCGACCGTATCTTTCGGGGAGAGGCCGACACCGTCGCGGATGTTGTTCGCGCCGTAAGACGTCGTCTCCTCGATCCGGCGCACTTCGCGCTTGCCGATGAGGTCCGACATGAATTCGCCGGTGCGCGGGTCGTTGCACGCCAGGATAAGCTTGTTGCGCAGCTGCCCGACGATCGAGCGTGCTTTCGGCTCGCCGTAGATCTCTTCGATCTGACTGACCTGCTGCATACCAATCACCATGCAGCCGCCGAACTTACGCAGGCGCGCCGGGCTATCCGCCAGGCTGTCCATCTTGCCGAGCGAGGTGAACTCGTCGAGCACGATCCAGGTCGTCTTCTTCGATTGGTCAGGGTCGCGCGACAGGAGCGCGGTGATGGTAAGCGACGAGAGGTGCGCGAGGATCGGCTTGATCGTTGCGGCCAGATCCTCGGGCGCGCTCAGAAAGAGGAAACCCTTCTGGTTCGGATCGTTGATCCATTGGCGTATGGAGAAGTTCTCCTTGGTGCCGAGCAGATGGCTCAGGCGTTCTGCGCCGGTAATCAGGACGCTGCGCAAGCTGTCCGACCGTGGCCCTGCCTTCTCGCCAAGGGTATTTGCCGCTGGGGTATCCTTCAGGTGCGCATAGAGGCGATCATGCGGCCCAACCAGGAGGTTCAGCAATTCGTTGATGGTCGGGTTACGGCCGTGACGCGCCCGCATCGTCGTGCCGAGCAGCCAGCCCGCATAGGAGTAGATCGAGCGGGTTGCGATGGTCCAATAGGGATCTCCCGTTTTGGGGTCCGGATAGAGATCGGCCGCGCTCGACTGCCAGTGCGTAAGGTCGGTCAGGTCCATATACGGTGACCAGTCCACACTGCGTGCATCGAACGGGTTGAAGATGAGATCGATGCCTTCGCGATAGTGCGCGCGGATGAACTCGCCCTCGGGATCGTAAATGATCGCACTGTCGCCGCGCGCTTTGATCGTATCGATCAGCCCGTGGATTGCGACGGACTTGCCTGAGCCCGTACCGCCGACGATCAGGGTGTGTTCATACTCCGCCTTCACAGGGTACGGTATGCGAGCGAGCGCAGGTCGAACAAAGCCGCGCGGCGTGATGCTGAACGGCAGCCCCTTGCCGGCCGCCTCCTGTTTCACGACGGCCAACAGATCGGTCTCGTGATCCGTCAACCGCTCTTCTTCCCAACGCTCATCGTCGATGAGGACATGGGGCGCGTCCGAGTTTGCGCGCAGCTCCGTCAACAGGCGTCCATAGCGATCTCCGTCCGCGATCAGGTCTTCAGCGCCAAGGTCGCCGCAGCGCTGTGCCGACTTCGCCGTCCGCATGCCGGCTATCATGCGGGCGGCACCTTTTATGAAACCCCGGAGCTTCAGGTAGGCGCTGTGGAGGCTGTCCGCGTGGGTCGCCGCCCGGGGCAGGCCGAGCGCCGTCAAGGTGTCATGATTGACCTCGCGCGCTTTCGCCAGATTGTAGCGCCGGATGAGAGCGACAAGAACATGGAGCGGGACGATCTGCTGTCCCCGAATATCGTGGCTTTCGAGCTTCTTCACGCCGGACCGGATGAAGGCATAGGACAGCCAGGCCACCATGCAGACCGAACCAAACAGCCACAGCCAGGCGCCCTTCCACATGTAAGAGAAGTAGCGGTCGACCGAGAGCTTTATGAAAGGGATCGTGTCGTATGTCGCCGCTGTGACAACATGCCGTACGCCCTCGCCGTCCGGAACACTCAAGGTCTGCGGAAAGGGCGATCCGAAGGTGCGGTAGATCCACGCGACGACGTGCAGGCCGGCATATATCTGATCGTAGTCCGGCGCTGCGTTGCTTGCGATTCCCCAGCACAACGCGGCCCACAACAGCAGCATCCACCGCAGCTTCCCCCAGAGCTCCATGATCATGTCGTAGGTATGTGCGAGCGTTTGACCGCCGCGAAGCCACGCGCTGCCCGCGCTGTTTTCAGGGCGCTTCTTCTGCGCCGTCACGCCAATGTCCATCACCGATTTCACCTATAATTTCAACCTGTTGAGAGGCTAAAAGTATAGCATAAAATCAATGACTTAGCACCTATTCGGCCTTGATTTTCCAGCGGCTCTGAGCGTAGCGTTCGAAGACCGAAAACAGGTCGGAAACGAACGCGTCGTCGTCACCATTTGTGCGCGCGAGGATCGCGTCCGGGATCTCCGGATTTGCACCGAAAAGGCGGTTTGCCTGTTCACCGATGGCGCGCGTGACATCTTTGCGGGTCTCACTCGGTAGAAGACGCGATGCGATCATATTGAGCATGGCGTAGGTCATGTAGCTGTGCTTCGACGCCATCTGAAGATGATACGCGCTGGTGTCGTCCGCTTCACGCTCCAGTATCTCCGCGATGTATTGGTTGAGCGGCAGGCCGCGCGCGTCGGCTTTGCGGCGAACGCTCTCCAGGGTACGCGGATCGATACGCAGCTGGAACCGCGCATTGCGATTGTAGTCCTTAGTCGGCATGGTTTTCTTCCCCTCTAGGCGTCGTATTTGACGCCTAGTTACGTTCTATATGTCATTGTTATCGCTCAGAAAAGCAAAATCGCAGTCCGCGAGATACTTTCTAGGCGTCTATTTTGACGCCTATAGTTTTAGGCGCATATCTCTTTTAGTTTCAATAACCTAGCCTCGCCGCCGGCTGGGCGTAAGGTGTGCACAAAACCACGCTAACTTCTCATCGATCGGTTGTTGTCCATCGTCGGTCCTGGGATGGCCTTGGCCTGCCGCCGTGCCCTGCCGCCATCCGTTGTAGCCGGGCAATCGCTTATCGCTGCCTCGCGCCCTTTCGTGTCCGAAAGGGCTCCCCTGTTGGGGCGTCTCCCCTCGGGCCGGCGCCGTTCGATCACTTCGGTTCCAGCCATTGTGCAGAGCCTGGTCGCACCTCTAGGCGCCGGCCTTCAGACCCAGCTCGGGAGCGAGGCAAAACGAAAAGGCGCCGCCCGTATGAACCGGGCAGCGCCGACAATGATATTCACTCCTGGTCCTGCCCTCGCTCCGCTGCCCACTTGGCTTCCAGGGCCTCGACCAGGTCGAAGAGTTCCTCGAACCGCGGATCGAGTTCGTAGGGCAGAGCGACCGTGTGATGTTCCGTATACATGATGATGATCTCCTCGGATGCGTCATTGAGGCGCGCCGCGGATCAGATCGGGCCCCGGCGTGTCACCGAGACCAAGGGCCCTTGGCCCGAAGA
>CAKZJB010000111.1 GCA_936940865.1 uncultured Asticcacaulis sp.
CGGTGATGGGTGGCCTGCTCGTAGGCATAGGCGTAGGCGACCAGCTTGGGCTCGCTGAAGGCCGGGCCGAAGAAGTCGATGGTCACCGGCATGCGCGTGTCGGCGGTGACGCCGGCGGGCACGATCACGTCGGGGAACTGGGTGACGTTGGCGATGCTGCTCAGCGACGGCGGCGACGGCCGGTCGACGATGTTCGGCGTGTTCGGGTCGATCAGCGCCGGCACCGTCGGCCGCGTCGGGTAGACCAGGGCGTCGACCTGCTTGTCGTCCATCAGGCCCAGCACCGCGCCCTGCACCGCCGCCATGCCGTGCAGCTTGGCCGAGGTGTAGCTGAGCGAGGTCAGCGGCACCGCCTGGCTCAGGGTCTTGAAGCGCTTGAACACGCTCGGGTGCGGCACGTAGCCGTGCGCCGAGGCGGTCAGCTTGATGCCGCGGTCGGCGATCTCGGCGATCGACCTGGGAAAGCCGGGACGCAGCGTGGCGAGGTAGTCGTGGTAATTGTCCTTGACCTCGGCGCGCATCGGCTCCATCACCGTGGTGCGCGCCTGCAGCGCCGCGCCGGGGAAATGCAGGTCGTCGACCAGCACCGCGCCCTGCGCCTTGAGCTCGGCCAGCGCCGCCTCGAACACGCGGTCCACTTCCGGATCGCTGCCCTTGAAGTCGCGGATCACGCCCAGGCGCACGCCGCGCAGCGCGTCCTTCTTCAGGAACTGCGTGTAGTCCTTGTAGAACAGGCCGGCGCTGGTGCGCGTCAGCGGGTCTTTCGGGTCGACGCCGGTGAGGAAGCCCAGCTCCAGCGCCGCGTCGTAGACGGTGCGCGCCATCGGGCCGCCGGTGTCGAAGCTCAGCGCCAGCGGCACGATGCCGCTGCGGCTCATCAGGCCGACGGTGGGCTTGAGGCCGACGATGCCGTTGGCCGAGGACGGGCCGCGGATCGAGCCGCCGGTATCCGAGCCCAGGCCCAGCGGCGCGTACCAGGCGGCGAGGCCGGCGCCGGTGCCGGCGATCAGTCCCCTGCGTGAAACGGTCATGACGATCTTCCCTGTTCAAACGGCGCACGCGGAAGATTTTCCCGGAAACGCGAGGCGCAAACCGCGCGGGCGGGCGCTTGCGAATCGGCCTAACATCTCCCTGTCGCGCCTTGTATGATTTTTTATGGCGCAACGATATCGGCAAAGTCGATCGGCCTTGGCAAGCCCTTAATTTGCACCATTTGCCAAGCGGCGGTTGTCGGCCTATAGAGGATGTAAAATAAGGCCGCCCTGGATGCGGTGAAAAAGGGCTCGTGGAGAAGGAAACCGTTTTTGGCGCGTAAAGTCGGACGCCGCGGCGGCAATATCGTAACCATTCATGACGTGGCGCGCCACGTCGGCGTTTCGCCCATGACCGTTTCGCGCGTCATCAATGGCGAAAAGAACGTGCGCGAGGAAACGCGCGCCAAGGTCCTGGCCAGCGTCGAGGCGCTGAAATATTCGCCCAACCTGGCGGCGCGGTCGCTGGCGACGCAGGACCAGGCGCGTATCGGCCTGATGTATTCCAACCCGTCGGTCGCCTTCCTCAGCGAGCTTCTGCTCGGCATCCTGGAAGAGACCTCCCAGGCCGGCACCCAACTGCTGATCGAAAGCTGCGACGGTCCCGAAGGGGCCAGCGTCGCGCTGGAGCGGCTCAAGCACTCGGGCTGCGACGGCGTCATCCTGTCGCCTCCCCTGTCGGACTCGACGCGCGTCGCCAAGATACTGAAGGACATGGGCATGCCATTCGTCGGCGTGGCGGCGGCAAGGCCCGCGACCGATATCTGCAGCGTGTCGATCGACGACTTCAAGGCCGCCTACGCCATGACGCGCCGTCTGATCGAGCTGGGGCACCGCACCATCGCCTTCATCAAGGGCCACCCCAACCAGTATGCCAGCCAGTTGCGCTATGAAGGCTTCGAATCCACCATGGAGCGGGCGGGCCTGACGGTCGAGCCGCAACTGGTGGCGCAGGGCTATTTCACCTATCGCTCGGGTTTCGACGCGGCTGAACGCCTGCTCAACCAGAAGAACCGTCCGACAGCCATCTTCGCCAGCAATGACGACATGGCCGCCGGCGCCGTCGCCACGGCGCATCGCCTGGGTCTTGAGGTGCCGGAGCAACTGACCGTGGTCGGCTTCGACGATACGGCCATGGCGTCGTCGGTCTGGCCGGAATTGACCACGGTGCGTCAGCCGATCTCGGACATGGCGTCCATGTCGGTGCGCCTCCTGCTCGACCAGATTCGCGCGCACCGCGCCGGCCGTCCCTTCGAGGCGGTCCGCGAGGTGCGCGATTTCGCCCTGATCGAGCGGCAGTCTTCGGACGTGGCTTTGGGGACGCCTGAGGCGGGCGAAAAAGACGCCTGACACCTGTAACGAAAATCGGCGATTGACACGCGTGGCGGTTTTCGGCTTGACAGTAGGTCGCGTCTGCTAGATGTGGTAGCGCTAACACATAAAGACCGGATGGACATTGTCCATGCGGGACAAAAACGGGTTGAGGCCGGACTTCAAGCTTTGGGCGCGCACGCGTGCCTTGGGAGACTGACATGACTGATTTTCTTCCCGCCGACTGGCGCGAGGCAACCCTGGTGGGCCGTTTGGCCACGGCTGACGGCCCGACGCCGGTCATGGTCAGGGGCGGCGAAGTGTTCGACATGTCGGCCGTGGCGCCGACCGTCTCGCTGCTGATGGCCGGCTGGCCCGAAAAAGGCGTGCCGGCGGGCGGCCGTTCGCTGGGCAAGCTTGAAGATTTTTCGTTCGGCAAGGTCTGGACAGGCGAACGCAAGGGCGATCAGCTCCTGTCGCCGATCGACCTGCAATGCGTCAAGGCGGCGGGTGTGACCTTTGCCGTCTCGGCCGTCGAGCGCGTCATCGAAGAGCGCGCGCGCGGCGACAGCAACAAGGCGCAATCGATCCGCGACGCGCTGGCCGAGCGCGTCGGCTCCGACATCCGTTCGGTGAAGCCCGGGTCGGCCGAGGCCGCCAAGCTCAAAGAGGCCCTGATCGCCGACGGCCTGTGGTCGCAATATCTCGAAGTCGCCATCGGCCCCGACGCCGAAGTCTTCACCAAGTCGCCCGTCCTGTCGTCGGTCGGCTGGGGCGACGAGGTCGGCGTGCGTTCGGACTCGACCTGGAACAATCCCGAACCCGAAGTCGTCATGGTCGTCGATCCCAGCGGCCGCGCCGTCGGCGCCATGCTGGGCAACGACGTCAACCTGCGCTGCTTCGAAGGCCGTTCGGCCCTGCTGCTCGGCAAGGCCAAGGACAATAACGCGTCGTGCGCGCTGGGCCCCTTCATCCGCGTCTTCGATGACAGCTTTACCATCGACGACGTGCGAGGGGCCGTGCTCGACCTCAAGATCGACGGCCCTGAAGGCTATGAGCTGGTCGGCCGCTCGACCATGAGCGAGATCAGCCGCGACCCGCTGGAGCTGGTGCGCCAGGCGATGAGCGAGCACCACTATCCCGACGGCTTCGTCCTGATGCTCGGCACCCTGTTCGCGCCGACCCAGGATCGCGACGTGCCGGGCCGCGGCTTCACGCACAAGGTCGGCGATGTCGTCAAGGTGTCGACGCCCAAGCTGGGCTGCCTCGAAAACCGCGTGACGACGTCGAAGGATGCCCGGCACTGGAATTTCGGCATTGCCGACCTGATGCAAAATCTCGCAGAGCGGGGTCTGCTCACCGCCAGGGCGCCCCAGAAGGCGTTAGCTTCGTAATAAGAAATTGCAGGGCGTAGTCCCAGGAAGAGTAAGCATATGTCATCTGCGATCTATCCGAGCCTCAAGGGCAAGAAGGTGTTGATCACCGGCGGGGGCTCGGGCATCGGCGCGGGCCTGGTCAGCGCCTTCGTGCAGCAGGGCGCGCGCGTCCATTTCATCGACCTGGTCGACGAAGTCACCGCGACGCTCAATACGGGCGTGCTGGGCGTGGCGCCCGTGTTCCACAAGTGCGACCTGACCGATACGCCGCTGCTCGAAAAGACTCTTGCGACGATCCTCGGCGACGGTCCGGTCCATATCCTGTTGAACAACGCCGCGCGCGATGACCGGCACTCGCTGTCGGAAGTGACGTCGGACTACTTCGACAAGAGCATCGCCGTGAACCTCAAGCACATGGCCATGTGCACGCGCGTCATCGCGCCGGGCATGAAGGCGGCCGGCGGCGGCGCCATCATCAATTTCGGCTCGATCTCGTGGCACCTCGGCCTGCCGGACCTGGTGCTGTACGAAACCGCCAAGGCGGCGATCGAAGGCTTTACGCGCGCGCTGGCCCGCGAGCTCGGCCCCGACAATATCCGCGTCACCACCATCATTCCCGGCAATGTGAAGACGCCGCGCCAGATGAAGTGGTACACCCCCGAGGGCGAGAAGCAGATCGTCGACGCCCAGTGCCTCAAGGGCCGCATCGAGCCGCAGCACGTCGCCTCGCTGGCCATGTTCCTGGCCTCGGACGACGCGGCCCTGTGCACCGGCCACGGCTACTGGATCGACGCCGGCTGGCGTTAAAAGAAGAGCTATCCCGGATTGCCGCAGGCGATCCGGCAAGGCCGACCGGCCGCCCGAGACTGTCCTCAAGAAGCGAAGCGTCAGGACAACGCTTCTGAGGGCGAGGAGCCATGCGGCGCTTGAGCTAAAAAGGGAGTAAAAGCGTGACTGAGCTTTTCAAGCCCACCTGCGTCTGGGACCTCAAGGCGACGCTGGGCGAGGGCCCCGTATGGTCGGCAAAGGACCACGCGATCTGGTTCGTCGACATCAAGCAGCAGAAGGTCCACCGCTACGATGTGGCCGTCGGCTCGCACCGCACCTTCCATGCGCCGAGCCCGTGCGGCTTCATTGCGCCGAAGCGCCGCGGCGGCTTCGTCGTCGGCTGCAAGACCGGCCTTTACGACTTCGACCCGAAGGCCGAGACCTTCACGCTGTTGACCCATGTCGAGCCGGGGCTTCCGACCAATCGCCTGAACGACGGCTTCGTCGACCGTCACGGCCGCCTGTGGTTCGGCTCGATGGACGACGACGAGGAACAACCGACGGGCAAGCTTTACCGCTACGACGCGCGCGGCCTCAAGGTGATGGACGACGACTACGTCATCACCAACGGCCCGGCGGTCAGCCCCGACGGCAAGACGCTTTATCACAACGACACGCTGAAGAAGGTCATCTACGCCTTCGACCTGTCGGACGACGGCCACCTGTCGAACAAGCGCGTCTTCGCCCGCCTGGACGCAGACACGCCCGCCGACGTGGCCAGCCCTGTCTGCTATGCCGGCGAAATGGAACATCGCAAAGCGCACGGCGAGGGCTATATGGACGGCCCCGTGGTCGATTCTGCCGGCAATGTGTGGAATTCGCTGTTCTTCGGCTGGGGCATCAACTGCTACGCGCCGGACGGCCGGCTGCTGCGCAAGGTCCGCCTGCCGGTGTCCAACGTCACCAAGATCGCTTTCGGCGGCCATGACCTCAAGACCGTCTACGTCACCACCGCCGCCAAGGGCCTGTCAGCCGATGAGCTGAAGGCCCAACCCCTGGCCGGCGGCCTTTTTTGCTTCGAGGCCGAGATTCCCGGCCAGCCCCAGTACGAGATCGAGCATGTCTGACACCTCTCAAACGCCGGGCCGCAAGCCCGCCACGAAAAACGGCCGCTTCCGCTCGCAGGACTGGTTCGATGCGCCCGGGCACATCGACATGGCGGCGCTTTATCTCGAGCGTTTCATGAACTACGGCATCACGCCGCAGGAACTGCGCTCGGGCAAGCCGATCATCGGCATCGCCCAGACCGGCAGCGACATCAGCCCGTGCAACCGCATCCACCTCGAGCTTGCCAAACGCACGCGCGAAGGCATCTTGGCGGCCGGCGGCATCTGCATGGAATTCCCTTGCCATCCGATCTTCGAGAACTGCCGCCGTCCGACGGCCGCCATCGACCGCAACCTGAGCTTCATGACGCTGGTCGAGATCCTCTACGGCTATCCGATCGACGCCGTGGTGTTGACGACGGGCTGCGACAAGACCACGCCCGCCGGCATCATGGCGGCGACCGCGGTCGACATTCCGGCCATCGTCCTGTCGGGCGGCCCCATGCTCGACGGCTATCACAACGGCGACCTCGTGGGCTCCGGCACGGTCATCTGGCGGTCGCGCCGGGCGCTGGCGGCCGGCCAGATCACCGAGGAAGAGTTCTTCGACGCGGCCTGCTCGTCGGCGCCGTCGGCCGGCCACTGCAACACCATGGGCACAGCCTCGACCATGAACGCCGTCGCCGAGACGCTGGGCCTGTCGCTGCCGGGCTGCTCGGCCATTCCGGCGCCTTATCGCGAACGCGGCCAGATCGCGTATGAAACCGGCCGCCGCATCGTCGAAATGGCCTATGAGGACCTCAAGCCCTCGAAGATACTGACGAAGCAGAGCTTCCTCAACGCCATCGCCGCCGTCGCCGCCATGGGCGGGTCGACCAACGCCCAGCCGCACATCGTCGCCATGGCGCGCCATGCCGGCGTCGAGATCACCGACGCCGACTGGATGGCGGCCCACGACCTGCCACTGATCCTCAACATGCAGCCGTCGGGCAAGTACCTGGGTGAGCGCTTCCACCGCGCCGGCGGCGTGCCCGCCATCCTGCACGAACTGGCCGTGGCCGGCCGCCTGCACGAAGGGGCGCTGACGGTCACGGGCAAGCCGATCGGCGAGAACATCAAGGGCCGTGAAACGAAGGACCGCGAGATGATCACCACGGTGGCCGAACCGCTGATGGAGCGCGCCGGCTTCATGGTGCTCAAGGGCAACCTGTTCGACTTCGCCATCATGAAGACCAGCGTCATTTCGGAAGAGTTCCGCAAGCGCTACCTGTCGCGTCCGGGCGCCGAAAACGTCTTCGAATGCAAGTGCGTCGTCTTCGACGGCTCGACCGACTACCACAACCGCCTGAACGACCCGTCGCTTAACATCGACGAGAACACCATCCTGGTCATCCGCGGCTCGGGCGTCATCGGCTGGCCGGGCTCGGCCGAGGTCGTCAACATGCAGCCGCCCGACGCGCTGCTGAAGAAAGGCATCACCTCGCTGCCGACGCTGGGCGACGGCCGCCAGTCGGGCACGTCGGATTCGCCGTCCATCCTCAACGCCTCGCCGGAAAGCGCGGCGGGGGGCGGGCTGGCCTGGCTGCGCACCGGCGACTTGATCCGCATCGACCTGAATACGGGCCGTTGCGACATGCTGGTCGACGACGAAACCATCGAATCGCGCAAAAAAGACGGTCTGCCGCCGATCCCGGCCTCGGCCACCCCGTGGCAGGAGATTTACCGCAGCACGGTGTCGCAACTGCACACGGGCGGCGTTATGGAACCGGCGCTGAAATATACGAAGATCGCCGAAAACATGCCGCGTCACAACCACTAGGAAACGGGCGGCCATGCTGCATTGCATTGTCGCCTTTTTTCGTGATAGCGTTAACATTAATGCCCTGGAAAACAGGGGAAAAATCGGCGCAAACCCTTACAGTTTATGACTCTTTTGGCGACAAATGCTTGCCTGAAGGTCGTATTGACATTAAGACTTCATTAAGCGGGCTTAAAACAGGCGAAAAGCCGGAATGCCACAACCGCGACATTCAAGGCACGCGGGCAGGGGCCCGTAAGGCAAGGGATACGGGCAAAAGCCCGTCAGGAAGGGAGTTAAAAGAGGTATGGCCTCCACAGCAAAGACCGTGAACATGGGTCTTGTCCTGGGTCTCGCTATCGGCGCGGCATTGGGCGGTCTTCTGTTCGGCTACGACACCGCCGTCATTTCGGGCGCGGTCGAAGCCATCGATCACAATTTCGTCCAGCCGCGCACGGGCCTGAGCGAACTGGCCAAGAACGCCATGACCGGCAATGCCGTCGGTATCGCGCTCTGGGGCTGTTTCGCCGGTTCGCTGATCGCCGGCCCGCTGGCTACCGCGATCGGCCGCCGTTCGGGCATGCTGATCGCCGCCGTGCTGTTCTTCATCTCCTCGATCATGGCGGGCTTTCCGGAACTTGGTATCGGCCATATCGGCGGCATGGGCCCCGATGCGCTGACCCCCTTCATGATTTATCGCTTCTTCGGCGGTTGCGCCATCGGCATGGCCTCGCTGATTTCGCCGCTCTACATCGCCGAAATCGCACCGGCCAAACACCGCGGTCTGCTTATCACCTTCCAGCAGATCGCCATCGTCGGCGGCATGCTGCTGGTCTATTTCGTGAACCTGAAGATCGGCGAAATGGGCGACGACAACTGGCTGCTGGCCACCGGCTGGCGTTACATGCTGGCTTCGTGCGCCATTCCGGCCTCGCTGTTCTTCCTGGCCGCCTTCCTCATGCCCGACACGCCGCGCTGGTATGTCATGAAGGGCCGCGAGGAAAAGGCGATGAAACTCCTGACGTCGCTTGACGGCGAGGACGTCGCGAAGGCGACCATGGCCGAAATCAAGGAAAGCCTGAACCAGCATTCGGGCAAGCTGTTTTCGTTCGGTGCCGGCGTGATCGTCATCGGCGTGCTGCTGTCGGTCTTCCAGCAGTTCGTCGGTATCAATGCCGTCCTTTACTACGCGCCGCTGATGTTCAAGAACATGGGCTCGGGCACGGACACGGCGCTGCTGCAGACCGTGATCGTCGGCGCGGCGAACGTGCTGTTCACCCTGGTGGCCACCGTCACGGTCGACCGCTGGGGCCGCAAGCCGCTGCTGATCCTGGGCGCCATCATGATGGCGGGCTCGATGGCGGCGCTGGGCTACTTCTTCCAGAACCACACCGAAGGCACGGCGCTGCTTTACGCCGCCATCTTCTACATCGCCGGCTTCGCCCTGTCCTGGGGCCCGGTCGTGTGGGTGCTGCTGGCCGAAATGTTCCCGAACTCGATCAAGGGACCGGCCATGGCCGTCGCCGTCGCGGCGCAATGGATCTCCAACTATATCGTGACGGCCTCGTTCAAGGTCGTCGACGGCGACACGGCGATCAACGCGGTCTTCAACCACGGCCTGAACTACTATGTCTACGCCGCCTGCTCGGTTTTGGCCGCGCTGTTCGTGTGGAAGTTCGTGCCCGAAACCAAGGGCCGTACGCTGGAAGCCATCGAAGGCCTCTGGAAGAAGCACTAATCTTTGTTTTGACACCGGAAACGGCGGGGTTCTTAAAAGGCCCCGCCGTTTTTATTTGGACTATCTGCTAAGGCTAAAAAATGCTGCGTCTCACCGTTCAGGATAGCGTTCTCGACATCGATCCGGACAACGGCGCCGCCATCCGCCGCTACGCAAAAGGCGACCGCGAGGTCATGCGGGCGGCGAGGGACGGCGAGACCGATCCGCTGGAAACCGCCAACTTTCCGCTGGTGCCCTGGTGCAACCGCCTGCGCGACGGCGCCTTCGTCTTCGAAGGCCACAAGGTCAAGCTGCCGCCCAATTTCGGGTCCAGCCCCCATCCGTTGCACGGTCATGGCTGGAAGGTGGCCTGGCGCGTGGTGGAAGCCTCCTCTTCGCGCGCGACGCTCAGCTATACGCATGCGTCCGACGAATGGCCCTGGAGCTACGAGGCGACGGTGGTCTACGAACTGCGTCCTGACGGCCTGCGCTGTTACCTGTCGGTCAAGAACCTGTCGCAGGCCATCATGCCGGCCGGTCTCGGCTTCCATCCCTACTTCAACCGGACGCCGCAGACGCGCCTCAAGGCTTCGGTCGACGGCGTCTGGCTGTCGGACGATGAGGTCCTGCCGCGCAACTGGCACGCCGGCCCCTTGAAAAAGCACTGGACCGAAGGCGACGTGGTCAGCCACGACGTCACTATCGACAACTGCTATACGGGCTTCAAGGGCAAGGCCGAGATCTTCGAAGGCGACCGCCTGACGCATATCCTGCGCGCCTCGCCCAACTGCCACTGGCTGCACATCTTCGCGCCGACGCACGACCAGAGTTATTTCTGCGCCGAACCGGTCGACCATATGCCGGACCCGTTCAACCAGCCCAATTCGGGCCTGAAGTGCCTGAAGGCCGGGGCCACCGACATGGTGTGGATGGATCTGACGGTGATCGATTAATTCGCGCGAAATTATAATACATTTGCCTGTGTAAATTCCTGTGCTAGAGCGCTGGAGACGGGCTGAAACCGCTTCACAAGCGACGTATTGCGCCTTAATGGTCGGACAATTATTCAGGCGAGGAAAAACAAGGTATGTTCTCGATGTTCAATAAACCCCTCAAGATCGGCCTCGTCGGCCTGGGCAAGATTGCCGTCGATCAGCACATTCCGTCGATCAACGCCAACAAGAACCTGAAGCTGGTGGCCGGCGCCTCGCCGAACGGCCGGCCGCAGGGCATCGTCGCCTATCCGACGCTCGACGAAATGTTGAAGGCGCATCCGGACATCGAAGCCGTCGCCATCTGCACGCCGCCGCAAATCCGTTTCGACATCGCCAGGCAGGTCATCGCCGGGGGCCGTCACGTCTTCCTCGAAAAGCCGCCGGCGGGGACGCTCGGCGAAGCCGACGAAATCAAGCGCCTGGCCCTGGCAAAGGGCGTCACGGTGCTGGCCAGCTGGCATTCGCGCTTCGCCCCGGCGGTCGAAGCCGCGCGCAAGTGGATCGCCGCCCGCAAGCTGAAGAGCGTCAAGGTCGTGTGGAAAGAGAACGTGCGCCAGTGGCACCCCGGCCAGAAGTGGATCTTCGAGGCCGGCGGCATGGGCGTGTTCGATCCGGGCATCAATTCCTTGTCGATCGTCACGCGCATCCTGCCGGACGCCGTCTTCGTCAAGAAGGCCGACCTGCACTTCCCCGGCAATTGCGACGCGCCGATCCAGGTCGAGATGGACATGGTCTCGGGCTCCGTGCCGGTGCGCGCCGAATACGACTTCCTGCAGACCGGCATCCAGACCTGGAGCATCTATGTCGAGGCCGAGACCGGCGAGACGATGAACCTGCACCTCGGCGGCACCGAGATGGAGGTCGACGGCAAGACGGTTATCAAGGAAAAGGAGGCCGAATATCCGGGCCTCTATGCACACTTCTACGACCTGGTGCGCAACAAGACCTCGGATGCCGACTTCTCGCCGCTGCGCATCGTCGCCGACGCCATGCTGATCGGCAAGCGCATCGTGGCGCCGGACTATATCGAGTAGGTTTCGGCGAACACCGCAAAAAGAAAGGCTCCGGATCGCTCCGGAGCCTTTTTTCATTTCGGTTTTTGCCGACCCTACTTCTGGTCTTCCACGAATTCGACTTCCTCGGCATTGGTGCGCGAAACGCGGGCGACCCGCAGGGCATTGGTCGAACCCGACTTGCCGAAGGGCATGCCGGCGACGATGACGATGTCCTGGCCGGGTTCGGCGATGCCTTCGCTGCGCGCGATCTTGGTGGCGACGGCGACGGTTTCGGTCATGGAATGCGTGACCGGCGCCACGACCGGGTGCAGGCCCCAGGTCAGGGCCAGGCGCCGGGCGGTTTCGACATTGGGTGTCAGGCCAAGGATGGGCGAGGTCGGACGTTCACGGGCGACGCGCAGGGCCGTGCTGGCCGAATTGGTCAGCGCCGCGATGGCGACCGCGTCGATCGTCTGGGCGACCTGGCGGGCGGCGGCGGCAATGGCGCCGGATGTCGACTTTTCCGGCTCCGGGCGGCGGCGGTCGGTCATGCCGCGCCAGCCGTCGTCCTTTTCGACGCGGGCGACGATGCGGTCCATGATGGTGACGGCTTCGATCGGATACTGGCCGGCGGCGGTTTCGGCCGACAGCATGACGGCGTCGGCGCCGTCGAACACAGCGGTGGCCACGTCGGACGCTTCGGCGCGGGTCGGGGTAGGGGCCGAAATCATCGACTCCAGCATCTGGGTGGCGACGATGACCGGCTTGCCCATGTTGCGCGCGGTCATGACGATGCGCTTCTGCGCCAGCGGTACTTCTTCCGGCGGCAGTTCGACACCCAGGTCGCCGCGGGCCACCATGACGGCGTCCGACAGGCGCATGATTTCATCGAGATTGTCGAGCGCCTGCGGCTTTTCGAGCTTGGACAGCACCCAGGCGCGGCCCTTGATCAGGCCGCGGGCTTCCAGCACGTCCTCGGGACGCTGCACGAAGCTGAGCCCGATATATTCGACGCCGCGCTGCAGGGCGAACTCCATGTCGGCGCGGTCCTTCTCGGTCAGGGCCGGGATCGGCAGCACGACGTCGGGAACGTTGACGCCCTTGCGGTCCGACAGCCGGCCGCCGGTCACGACGATGGTTTCCAGGTGATCTTCGCGCACGTGGGTGACGCGCAGCTTCAGCTTGCCGTCGTCGAGCAACAGGTGCGAGCCGATCTGGGCGGCGGCGATGATTTCGGGGTGAGGCAGGTTGGCGCGGCGCGAATCGCCCGGCGTCGGGTTGAGGTCGAGACGGAAGGTCTGGCCCGGATTGAGGATGACGGCGCCGCCCATGAAGCGGCCGACGCGCAGCTTCGGCCCCTGGACGTCGGCGAGAATCCCGATCGGATGCTTGGTCTTGGCTTCCAGTTCGCGGATCAGCTCGATATTGCGGCCGTGGTCCTCATGGCTGCCGTGCGAGAAGTTGAGGCGGAAGACGTCAGCCCCGGCATGCAGCAGCTGGGCCATCATTTCAGCGTTCGAACTGGCGGGCCCCAGGGTGGCGACGATCTTGGTCTTGCGGCGGCGGAGGATTTTCAAGGGCGCAAACTCTCGGAATAGGGGGCTTTTTTCGCGTCGGACAAAGCCTAGGTTCTGCCGCCGGGTCAAGAAAAAACTGACTCGTTTTCACAATGCGCCGTAACGGATGACAGCGCTAACATTCTTTCTTGCCAAGCGGATCTGGGCGCGATTACCATAACCGTTTATCGTAAATAATAAGACAAAGCCTCAGGATGTTTGCGGGCGCCGTCGCCTTCGGCCATGCAGTTTGCGCATGTTCCCCCTTGCGCTGGCCGACCGGAAGGCGCGCGGCCGCCCCCGGAACGACGGTCAGTCCGTACCCATCGCGCCGCGGAAATGAGACCGCCACCACGGTAACCCTTCCGCCATACGGCTCCGGCGTCGCCAAACCAGGGACACAGGCACGATTATTGCTCTCGTCAGAGGCGCAGGGGCTTGGCAATTGTCCGGCTATTAACGTACAAGCGGGGACCGCAAGTGGGGAAGGTCGAACTTTTTCACTTGCCAACCCTGCAAAAACCCGGCTTTCTGCAATTTGATTTATTTAATTGGCGAAGGCTAGGTGGCTTCCTTCTTCGTCAGAAACGTTAACAGGTAGGTTCATGTCCAACTCCGCAGCAACGCCCAAAACGGGCGGCGGTGGCCTCTTACTGGCCGTCGTCTACGTCACCGCCCTCTTCTTCATCTGGGCCTTCGTCACCAATCTGATCGACCCGCTCGTCAAGAGCATGAAGGTCATCTACACCCTGACGGACGCTGAGGCGCAGCTCAACCAGTTCGCCTTCTTCATCGCCTACGGCATCATGTCGATTCCGTCGGCCGCCTATCTGGCCAAGAACGGCTATGCCAAGTCGATCATCCTGGGCCTCATCGGCATCGTCGCCGGTTGCCTGATCGCCTGGTCGACCACCTTCTCGCACAACTTCATCACCGTGCTGCTGGGCCTGTTCGTCGCGGCTTCGGGCATCACCCTGCTGCAGGTCGCGGCCAACCCGCTGATCGCCTCGATGGGCGACGCCAAGGGTTCGCACTTCCGCCTGAACCTGTCGCAGGCCTTCAACTCGATGGGCGCCTTCCTGGGCGGCATGTTCGGTTCCAAGTTCCTGCTCAGCGGTCCGCTGTTCGAAAAGGACGTCATCATCACCGAAGCCATGAAGGCCACCGGCCTCGGCTTCGTTACCAATGTCTACCTGACGATCGCCGCGATTCTCGCCGTCTTCACCCTGGCCGTCTTCATGGTCCGCAATACGGTCTCGGCCAATTCGCCCAAGATGGCCGAACACGCCGAATCGCCGTTCTCGGCGCTGAAGTCCAAGTGGGCCAACCTCGGCTCGCTCGGCATCTTCCTCTACGTCGGTGCCGAAGTCTGCGTCATCTCGGGCATGATCTTCTTCCTTGAGCAAAAGCAGATCATGAACATCCCGTCGCAGGTCGCCGGCTTCGTCGGCCCGGTCTTCATGCTGTTCGCCATGTTCGGCCGTTTCCTCGGCTCGTGGCTGATGACCTTCATCAAGGCGACGACCATGCTGACCGTCGTGGCGCTGGGCGCGACCATCCTCTGCATCATCGTCATCGCGACCTACCATATGGATGCGACGCCGCTGAACTCCACCTTCCCGATCCCGACCTTCCCCGGCGTCTACAACGCGCCGATGACGACGGGCTTCCTGCCGGGCTTCGCCGCCATCCTGATCGGCCTCTTCAATTCGATCATGTTCCCGACCATCTTCACCCTGACGCTGGAACGCTCGTCGGCTCCGGCTTCGGCCACCTCGGGCCTGATGTGCATGGCCATCTGCGGCGGCGGCTTCATCTCGGTCGCCTACGGCTTCGCGGTCGACCAGTTCCTGGCCCACTTCCCGGTCGGCGCCCGTTCGCTGGCCTTCGTGGTGCCGCTGGTCTGCTACCTCTACGTCCTGTGGTTCGCGCAAGTGGCCAAGGGCGCCCAGACCCACGCCATCGAAGAAGGCGTATCGGCCGGCCACTAACCGGTCATTTCCATCGGCCCCCGGCGTGCGTGACCGCCGCCGGGGGCTTTCTATGCCTGCCAACCCGCCCGAAGTGGCGGGACGATTTCAAACTTTGGGACGGACGAGAACCTTATGCTTTATGTCGGCGTTGATTTCGGGGGCACCAAGATCGAGGCGGCGGCCTTGTCGTACGACGGGGAATTCCTGTCGCGGCAGCGCGAGCCCAATCCCGGGAACTATGAAGACGCCGTGCGGCTCGTCTGCGACCTGATCGCTCGCGTCGAAGCCGAAGCACGGATCAAGGATCCAAACCTGGTCCACCGCATCGGCACCATCGGCGTCGGGGCGCCGGGTTCCGTAAGCCCGCGGACGGGCGTGATGCGCAACGCCAATTCGACCTGGCTGAACGGCAAGACCTTCCGCGAAGACCTCGAAACCGCCCTTCAGCGTCCGGTCCGCCTGGCCAACGACGCCAACTGCCTGGCGCTGAGCGAAGCCATCGACGGCGCCGCCAAGGGTATGAAATCCGTCTTCGCCATCATCGTCGGCACGGGGTGCGGCGGCGGCCTGGTGGTGGACGGCCACCTGGTCGAAGGCGCCAACGGCGTCACCGGCGAATGGGGCCATATTCCGCTGCCCTGGCCGAAATCCGAGGAATATCCCGGCCCGACCTGCTGGTGCGGCCAGAAGAGCTGTCTCGAGACCTGGGTGTCGGGTTCGGGCTTTGCGCGCGATTTCAAGCAGGTCACCGGCCGCCCCCTGCGCGGCGAGCAGATCATCGAGGCCATGCGCGCCGGAGATGCGGAGGCCGAAGCGGCCTTCGACCGTCTGGTCGATCGCCTCGGCCGCGGCATGGCCGTCGCCGTCAACATGATCGATCCCGACGCCTTCGTCTTCGGCGGCGGGCTGTCGAACGTGCCCGAACTCTATGAGCGCCTGCCGGGCAAGATCAAGCCGTACGTCTTCAGCGATGCCTGGGAGGCCGCGCTGCTGCCGGCCAAGTGGGGCGATTCGTCTGGCGTGCGCGGCGCCGCCCAGCTGTGGCAACAGGGGCGCTGATTTGGGGGCGCTGATTTTGGGGCGTTGATTGTCACGCGCTCCCTGTGACATGGTGCGTGTCATGACCAAGACGCCGCTCCTGACCGCTCTGATTCTGCTGCTGGCCGCCTCCGGGGCCACGGCGCAGACACGGGTCCATGGTACCTTTCCGGGGCATGGACCCAGGCCGCGGACGGCGGTGACGCCCGTGGCGGCAGGCATACCGGCCCAACCGCAATCCACGCCGAAAAGCTGGCGCGCCGAAGACTATCCGTCGTCCGATCAGACGCCTCCACCGCCTCCACCTCCTCCGCCGCCGTCGGGACCGAGGCCCGATGTGACGGTCGCCGTCACCGGTGGTATCGTCGGCGGCACGGATGTCGGCGACACCTACGAATTCAAGGCCGTTCCCTTTGCCCGGCCCCCTGTTGGCGCCTTGCGCTGGACACCGCCGCAGCCGCCCGAGCCCTGGCAGGGCGTGCGCTACGCCGCCGAAAGCGCCCCGGCCTGCCTGCAGATATCCTACGGCTGGAACGAGGATCTCGCCAGGTCGAGTTCGGAAGACTGCCTCTATCTTGAAGTGCGCACGGGCGTTCTCGATCCGACGGCGAAGATGCCGGTCATGGTCTTTATCCATGGCGGGGCCAACCGCGCCGGCGGCGGGGCAGGGACGATCGATTCGGCCCTGGTGACCCGCGACGTCGTGCTGGTGTCGATCCAGTACCGCCTGGGCGTCTTCGGCTTCCTGTCGCATCCGGCCCTGACGGCGGAAAGCCCCGATCATGCGTCCGGGAACTACGCCTTGATGGACCAGATCGCCGCCCTGCAATGGGTGCGTGACAATATTGCGAAATTCGGCGGCGATCCCGATAACGTCACCATCTTCGGCCACAGCGCCGGCGCTGAGGACGTCGGCCTCTTGATGAGTTCGCCTCTGGCGCGCGGCCTGTTCCACAAGGCGATCGCGGAAAGCGGCCCGCCGCAGTTCGGCCTGCCGCCGCGGACGCTGGCCGAGAATGAAGCCATGGGCGTCGACCTGGCTGCGCGCTACAGCAAGGCCGCGCCAGATAGCGCCAGGGCCCTGGCCGATCTGCGCCATGTGCCCGCCGCCGAGCTGCAGGCCGCGGCGGACCGCGTCAAGCCGCCGGTCGACGACGCCAGCTTCATCTGGCTGCAGGCCGTGGTCGACGGCCATGTCCTGCCGCGTTCTCCCTATGATGTCTTCCGCAGCCTCGACCAGGCGCCGGTGCCGCTGATCATTGGCGTGTCGGCGCAGGAGCTGGGACTGTATGGCGGCAAGGCGGCCGTCTATCCGACGGCGCAGAAGGTCTTCGGGCCGAAATTCCTGCGCGCGCTCGGCTTTTACGGCCTGGACGTCAAAACCACGGCTAATAGCGATCCGGTTCTGGGCGACGCCGCCATGCAGATGTCGACCGACCTGATGATGCGCTGCCCGTCCGACTGGACGGCGTGGCATGTCAATGCCTCGGGGCATCCGGTCTGGCTCTATCAGCTCGATGTCGACGCATCGGGCAAGACGGTGCACCACGGCTCGGAACTGGCTTTTGTCTTCAATGACCGCCCGCGCGACAGGACGGCCGCCGAATGGCCGCCGCTGCTGGATTATTGGGCGAATTTCGCGTGGGAAGGCCATCCCGACGGCCGCGGCCTGCCGGACTGGCCGGCCTATGGCCGCGAAGGCAACTATATCGAATTCACGCGCGAAGGCGCGGTGGCCAGGGCGGCCATGCGCCTCGGCGTCTGTCAGCTGCGCGACACGCCCTGAGAATGATGATCGAATCCCAACCCCTGTCGGGCCGACGCACGGACGAAGGCCATGAATTCCTGATCCGCGTCTATTATGAGGACACGGATTTTTCCGGCGTCGTCTACCATGCCAACTATCTCAAATATTTCGAACGCAGCCGTTCGGAATTCCTGCGCCTCATCGGCATCCATCACAGCGACCTCGCGGCCTTGCCGGAGCCGCTGGCCTTCGCGGTGGCGCGCATCGACGTCCGTTTTCATCGTCCGGCGCGCATCGACGACCTTATCCGTGTCGTTACGCGCCCTGTGACCGTGCGCGGTGCCCTGTTCGTCCTGCACCAGCGCGCCGAATGCGGCGGCCACCGGCTGGCCGAGGCGACGGTGGAGGTCGTCTGCATCAATCTCGACAACCGCCCGCGCCGGATGCCGAAAGCGCTGTCGCAGCGTATCGCCGACTGCATCCCGGATAACACCGGCGCGGCAAAAAACGACGGGTCGCCATAGAAATGTCGTGGAAACTGGTGCAAAGTGGAACCGATTTCGGATTCACCTTTCCGGTTAACCACGTTAACAATTCGCCGGAATGGGCCATAAGTCCAATGGGGGCCGCGCTCCGCGGCGTATCGTAAAACATGATGAGGAGTGCGTTATGGACGCCAGTCATACGTCTGCAGGCGCCTTGAACTTCATTCAGCTGTTCCTGCATGCCGATATCGTCGTCCAGGTGATCATGGGCGCCCTGGCGCTTGCGTCGCTGTGGTCGTGGGCCGTGATCATCCAGAAGACCTTTGCGCTGGGCCGCGTGAACAAGGAGGCCGACAGCTTCGAGGCGACGCTGGGCTCGGGCCGCGCGCTCGACGACATCGCCGCGGGCCTGGGCCAGCATCCCCGCGAACCCTTCCAGAAGCTGCTGGTCGTAGTGACGGGCGTCTGGCGCGACGCCAAGGGTCGGGCCCTTTCGGGTGCCGCCGGCGACATCATCATCGCCCAGGCCGACCGGGAGCTCAATCACATCATCTCGACCGAAGCGGATTCGATCGAGGAGGGCTTGAGCCTGCTGGCCGTGATCGCCACGGCCTCGCCCTTCATCGGCCTGTTCGGTACGGTCTGGGGCATCATGAACGCCTTTTCGGCGATCGCCAGCCAGGGTGACACCAACCTGACCACGGTGGCGCCGGCAATTTCGGAAGCGCTGTTCGCCACCGCCATGGGCCTGGGCGCCGCCATTCCCGCCTATATCGCCTTCAACCTGTTCAACGCCAAGGTGGCGCGCTTCGTGTCGCGCATGGAAGGCTTCGCCGACGAACTGATGGTGTCGCTGACGCGCCGCATCGGCGACAAGGTCGCGAGCTAAGGGGGAAAGCATGGCTCTCGGAGCTTCAGGTTCGGGTTCGGGCGGGCGCCGGCGGTCGAATCGCCGTGGAAAGCGTGCCGCGCTGTCGGAAATCAACGTCACCCCCATGGTCGACGTCATGCTGGTGCTTTTGATCATCTTCATGATCTCGGCGCCGCTTTTGACCTCGGGCATCAAGGTCCAGCTGCCCAGGACCGAGGCCGCCGCGCTCAAGGACGAGGGCGAGCCGATCACCGTGACGATCGACGAAAAGGGCGCGCTCTACGTCAAGGACGATCCGGCGACCTATGAACAGCTGGCGCCGCGCCTGCTGGCCATGACCAATGGCGACACGTCCAAACCCGTCTATGTCCGCGCCGCGGGCTCGGCGTCGTACGACACCGTGGCCAAGGTGATGGCCAAGCTGTCGACCTCGGGCTTCGTCAAGATCAACCTTCTGACCGAGACCATGGGCAAGTCCCAGGCCGCCTCGAGCTCCAGCGCCGCCCAGTGATGAACAGCCCCGCCTTCAGGTCCAGGAACAGGTACGGAGCGCCCTTAGTCGTCTCCGTCATCCTGCATGCCTGCCTGCTCCTGCTGGCCTATGTGTCGTGGGTCGCCGCCCCGAAACCGTCGGTGGTGGCCAGCGTGCCGGTGGAACTGGTGTCGCAGGTGCCGATGCACGAGCAGATGGAGACGCCGGTCGACAAGCTGGCGGTCAAGACCCCGACACCCGAACCGGCACCGGAGGAAACACCGAAGCCCGAACCGCAGCCGGTGCCCGCGCCCAAGCTGCCCGTGCCGGCGCCGCAGAAGGAAGTGGTCAAGCCCGAGCCGGTAAAGACGCCTGCTCCCAAGCCGACGCTTGCGCCGCCCAAGCCCGCGCCGAAGGAAACGCAGGCGCCACCCGACAAGAACGGCATGAAGAAGCCGCAGCCCGACGCCAAGGCCAAGCCCGACAAGGCCGCGCCGCCGCCGAAGCCGACGCTGGACCTCAATGCCCTGTCGCAGATTGCCGCCCAGCCGTCGAAATCGCATATGCGCACGCCGGCCCAGGCCAATACGCACGCCACCAATGGCAATTCGAATGCCGGCAGCGCGCCGGCCGACGCGGGCACGCAGACGGCCTTGACGGCCTTGACCAAGCGTCTGCAGGGATTGTGGAATCCCAGCTGCGATGTGCCAGGCTTCACGACGGTGCATCCGGACATCCGCTTCATGATTTCGCCGAATGGCCGCGTCGTGCAGGGACCGGACTGGACCAATCCGCGCAACGATCCGATCTGGGAGGCCGCGGCGTCGCGCGCCAAGAGCGCGGTCAAACGCGGCGAACTGTATGACGACCTGCCCAAGGAACT
This sequence comes from uncultured Asticcacaulis sp., assembly GCA_936940865.1. Taxonomy (GTDB): domain Bacteria; phylum Pseudomonadota; class Alphaproteobacteria; order Caulobacterales; family Caulobacteraceae; genus Asticcacaulis. The sequence continues at coordinate 20,123 of CAKZJB010000111.1, forward strand.
CTACAATCGGTCGGTCGTCATTACCTTCGACGGCCAGAAGGCCTGTGGCTAAGAGATGCCATAAAAATGCGCCCGATTGTGTCTATGGCTACACGAAACAGAAAGAGGACAAGACCGATGCCGACACCGCCTTCCGCTTTCCCGGTGACCAAACGCGCCCTGCTGGCCATGGCGGCGGGTATGACCGGGTTAATGGTGGCGCCGTCTGTCTTCGCGCAGGATGAACTGCACGGCACCGTCGACCAGGGCGTGATCCAGCCCCTGCCGATCGCCATCGACATTACCTCGCAGGCCGACGCCCAGGGCAATTCGCTGGGCGCGCAGATTTCAAAGGTGATCTCGGCCGACCTGGAGCGTTCGGGCTATTTCAAGCCGATCGATCCCAACGCCTTCATCGACCATGAGATCGACGTCAACGTCCAGCCCAGCTTCGACCATTGGCGCACCATCAATGCCCAGTATCTGTCGAACGGCCTGGCCCATGTCGACGCCGACGGCCGCCTGACGGTCGATTTCCGGCTGTGGGACGTCTTCGGCTCGAACCAGCTCCTCGGCCAGTCGATGACGGCGACGCCGGAAAACTGGCGCCGCGTCGCGCACAAGATCGCCGACATGATCTACGAAAAGCTGACCGGCCAGGAAGGTTACTTCGACACCCGCATCGTCTTCGTCGCCGAGAGCGGCAAGCGCGGCGCCCGTGTCAAGCGCCTGGCCATCATGGACCAGGACGGTTTCGGCGCCTCCTACCTGACCGACGGCTCGCTGAAGGTCATGACCCCGCGCTTTTCGGCCGACAGCCAACTGGTCGCCTATATGGCGCTGTCGGCGGATTCGGCGCGCATCTATATCTTCAACCTCGAGACCGGCCGCCAGGAATCGGTCGGCGAGGTCAAGGGCATGGCCTTCGCGCCGCGTTTTTCGCCCGACGGCTCGAAACTGGCCTTCAGCGTGTCGCAGACCGGAGCCACCAATATCTATGTCATGGACCTGTCGTCGCGGCGCGTGACGCGCCTGACCAGCGGCGCGGCCATCAACACCTCGCCGTCCTTCTCGCCCGACGGTTCGACGATCGCCTTTACGTCGGATCGCGGCGGCAGCCCGCAGATCTATCTGATGAATGCGGACGGCGGCAATGTGCGCCGGATCACCTTCGGCGGCGGCATCTATTCCACGCCGGTCTTCAGCCCAAAGGGCGACCTGATCGCCTTTACGAAACAATCGGGCGGCCGGTTCTCGATCGGCGTCATGAAGCCCGACGGTTCCGGCGAGAAACTCCTGACCTCGTCCTACCTGGAAGAGGGGCCCACCTGGGCGCCCAACGGCCGCTACATCATGTTCTTCCGCGAGCCGCCGGGCGGTTCGCCGTCGCTGTGGATGGTCGAGGCCTCGGGCCGCATCGAACGGCAGGTTCCCTATACCGGCGGGGCATCGGACCCGGCCTGGTCTCCCCGTTTAAAATAGGTGCTTTGCGAATTTTTTCGCTTGTGCAGCGAATTTAATACTTGTGTTTGACAAATGCCGAATTGCATAAGATGGTGAAAAGATTAACGCCTTTTGTGCATATTCCAGTCACAAAACTATGAGAAGGAACCCAGCGAGGTTCCACCTTTGGTGAAGGATAAGATATGTCGATCAAGACCAAAACCGTTGTCAAAACGGCCCTTGTGGCCTTTGTTCTGACCTCTGTCGCCGCGTGTTCCGAGAAGCCGAAGCCCGTGGTGGAAGCGCCTCCGCCCCCGGTGGCGCAGGCTCCCCAGCCGCAAACGCCTCCGCCTCCGGTTCGTCCGGTCGAAACCGCGCCGGCCGGCATCGTTCCCGGCTCGCAGCAGGACTTCGTCGTCAATGTCGGCGATCGCGTCTATTTCGACACGGATCAGTCGTCGATCCGCACGGATGCCCAGGGCATCCTGAGCGCCCAGGCCGCCTGGCTGAACCGTTATCCCGCGGTGCGCATCCGCATCGAAGGCAATGCCGACGAACGCGGCACCCGCGAATACAACTTCGCGCTGGGCGCGCGCCGCGCCGAAGCCGTGTCGGAATTCCTGACGTCGAAGGGCGTCGATCCGTCGCGTATCTCGACCATTTCCTACGGCAAGGAACAGCCGATCAACCCCGGCTCCGACGAAGACGCCTGGGCCCAGAACCGCAACGCCCATACCGCGCTTGTCGCGGGTGCGAAATAAGCGTTTCACCTTTGAGTTTCAAAGCCCTCTGCGTCGCAGGGGGCTTTTTCGTATCCTGAGTACGGCGGGGATTTACGTCTTATTTCAGCCCCGCTAAGGTGATACCCCTGACGGCGCAAGGTTACCAGACCGGGACCGCCGTCCGGGATGTGTTTGTTGTCAGGCGGGGAGGAGTCATGCGGGATCATCGCTTGGGGTATGGACTGAGGATGAAGTTGGCGGCCGGGATGACCGGCCTTGCGCTGGCGGCATCGCTGGGCGCGACACTTTCGGCCAGTTTCGTGCCGTCTTCGGCGCATGCGCAGCTGTTCAGGACGGACGACGACGAGGACGATCCCAACCAGAAGCCGACCGACAGTACGGTCTGGGACGCCAAGCGCCTGCAGAAGCTGGATCGCAATGTCCGCAAGCTGGAACGCTCGGTCGCCCGTGTCGAGAACAAGGCCGCGCCGCCGATCCTGATCGAGCCCGATCCCGAGGTCGTGGCGCTGCAGGCGACCGTCGACACCCTGTCGCGCAAGCTCGACCAGCACAACGCCTCGATCACGCAGCTGACGGCGCAACTCGAGGAATCGCAGCACCAGAACCAGGTCCTGCAAGGCAAGCTCGACGCCCTGACCGCGCGCATCGATACCCTGACCAAGCGCGCCGACCTCAGCGAGGCGCACCTCAAGGACATCGACACGCAACTGGCGCCGCCGCCGCCGCCGCCGCCGTCCACCGGTGACGCGCAAAGCGATTTCGAGCGCGCTTTCAACCTGATGACGTCGGGCAAGACCGACGACGCCACCCGCGCCTTCGAAGCCTTCACCACCACCTGGCCCGAGGCGTCGCAACTGCCGGAAGCCTGGTTCCGCCTCGGCCAGCTGCGCGCGATGAAACAGGACAATGCCGGCGCCATCGCGGCCTATGCGACGGCGCTCAAGGGCTGGCCCAAGACCTCCTGGGCCCCGGAAGCGACGGCAAAGCTTGCCAATGCCCTGGCTGACGCCAACCGTCCGACCGAAGCCTGTCAGGCGGTCGCGCAGTTCGACAGGCTCTATGCCAAGATGGCGACGACCGACTCCAAGGCCCTGGCCAAGACCGTCAAGGTTCGCGCCAAGTGCCCGGCCTGACGCCTGAGCTGACGGACGTTTTCGCGCTTTTCGACCATTATCTCGACGGACGCGCCGACCACCCGGTCGGCGTTGCCGTTTCCGGCGGCGGCGATTCCGTGGCCCTGCTTTACCAGCTGGCCGAATGGGGGCGGCGGCCGCTGCACGTCTTTTCGGTCGATCACGGCATCAATCCCCTGAGCGGACAATGGACCGCCGGCGTCGCCCGCCATGCCCAGGCCGCCGGGGCGAAGTTTACCGCCTTGCGCTGGGCGGGCGAGAAGCCTTCGACCGGTGTGTCGGCTGCCGCCCGGACCGCCCGCCACGCCCTTTTGGCCGATGCCGCGCGTGCGGCCGGCGTGCGTGTCCTGTGCCTGGCGCATACGGCCGACGACATCACGGAGGCGCGTTTGATGCGCGCCCAGGGTTCGAGTGTCGGCGCGCCGGCACTCTGGAGCCCGTCACCGGCCTGGCCGGAAGGACGCGGCGTCTTTCTGTTTCGTCCCCTGCTGGAGCGAAGGCGGGCAGACCTGCGGGCATGGCTGCGCAGCCGCGACCTTGCGTGGATCGACGACCCCGCCAACGACAATCCGGCGTCGCTGCGCGCCCGCGCCCGCAAGACCCTGGCGGGACAGGCCGACACGACGGCCGTCGGCTCCGTTCTTTCCATGCCGGACGTGACCATGCCTTCGCCCCTTGGGGCAGCCGGCCTTATCCGTCTCGATTCCGAACGGCTGCGGGCGCTGCCTCAGGAAACCGCCCTGCGAATTGTATCCGCGGCCGCCGTATGCGCCGGAGGCCGCGACCGCCTGCCGCGCCGCGACAGCGTCGAACGCGCGCTTGACGCGCTTCGGTCGGGAAACATCGCCACGCTTTGCGGCGCCCGTATCGCAAGCGGCGTGGTGGTCCGGGATTTTGGCGACATCGGCCGCAACGGCCAGCCGGAGCTCGAGCTCGAAGCCGGGCGGGAGGCGGTCTGGGACGGCCGTTTCGTGCTCAGGGCGGCCCGGAGTTGCACCGTCCGGTCATCGGGCGATGTACGATCCGGTCTTCCGGAGGCTGACCGTGCGGTGCTCCGGACGATGCCCGCGCGCTTGCGCACAGTCCTGCCCACGGTCGATTTCGGGCGGGGCCCGGTTCTTGCTTCGTCGCTTACGGGTGACCATTGTGGGACGGTGAGCGCCGAATGCCTGGTTATGCCGCGGTTCCTGGCGGCGACGGGCGCGGTGACACGGGAAAGTGATCTTGCTGGGGACGTATAAACGCCTGTAGCAAAACGCCGCGACCCTCCCTATATCGCAAGGGCTGCACCGACGGCGTGATCGGGGATTTATTCCCCGTTCGCGCGACGGAAGACGTTTCGCCGATTGGCGGGGCGGTGAAACGGGACTAACATTTTGGGCGGGCCGCGGCTGCGGCCTTCCGCTATTGAGGATTGAACCTGCATGAACATGCGATCCGTCGCGATTATCGGCGTCGTCCTGGCTCTGCTGATCGGGCTTTACATCATGGTGTCGGCGCACATGAACGTGTCGCCGCTGACCGGTACGCCCCCCAAGGACATCAACTACTCCGAGCTGATGCAGAAGGTGAACGAGGGCCAGGTCAAGGACCTGACCATCCATAACGACGATGCGCAGGGGACTTTTATCGACGGCAAGACCACCTTCAAGGTCACCCTGCCGCCGTTCGAGCACACGGCGCTCGACAATGCGCTCGACGCCAAGAAGGTCGTCGTCAAGTATCAGTCGAACCGCACCTCGCTGCTGATGAGCGTCATTTCGACGTTGTTGCCGGTCATCCTGATCATCGGCATCTGGATATTCTTCATGCGCCAGATGCAGGGCGGCGGCCGCGGCGCCATGGGCTTCGGCAAGTCGAAGGCGCGCCTTCTGACCGAACACAAGAACCGGGTCACCTTCGCCGACGTCGCCGGTGTCGACGAGGCCAAGGAAGAACTGCAGGAGGTCGTCGACTTCCTGAAGGATCCGTCGAAGTTCCAGAAGCTGGGCGGCAAGATCCCCAAGGGCGCGCTGCTGGTCGGCCCTCCGGGTACCGGCAAGACGCTGCTGGCCCGCGCCGTCGCGGGTGAGGCGGGCGTGCCCTTCTTCTCGATTTCGGGCTCGGACTTCGTGGAAATGTTCGTCGGCGTCGGCGCCAGCCGCGTACGCGACATGTTTGAACAGGCCAAGAAGAACGCACCGTGCATCGTCTTCATCGACGA